>NZ_JAKDLJ010000009.1 GCF_030452865.1 Pseudorhodobacter sp. | reverse complement strand
GGGAGTGTCCTGGTCGTCAATCCGCAGATAGGTCAGATAATGCTGCGGGCGACCGTCGCGGATTGCCTTTTTCTCATATCGCGTTGAAATCCAATCTTCCCAAGGCGTGTTTGATTGGCGGGTCAGGCTGAAACCTGCCTGCGGCACCTCTTGCAGGGCCTGGCGCACATAGTCATCAATATCGGTAGCGATGCGGAACTCCGCCCCCGGTTTCAACACACGGGCCAAAGGTTGCAGGTGGTCCTGCGTCACAAAGCGCCTGCGGTGGTGGCGGGCTTTCGGCCAGGGATCGGGATAGTTGAGAAAGGCTTTAGCGAATATCGCATCCGGCAGCACGTCGAAAAGCTCCCGCACATCGCGCGGATAGACGGCGAGGTTCGTTACCCCCGCTTGCCGGATTTTCCCCAGAAGCATGGCAACGCCGTTAATGAACGGTTCCGCACCGATGATGCCGATGTCAGGATTGCGGCTGGCCATATGCACCAGATGCTCACCACCGCCAAAGCCGATTTCCAACCACAGAGGGCGCGTATCGCCAAAGATCGCGCCGGCGTCAATCGGGGAACGATCCGGGTTTTCTTCCGGCCCGGTGCCTTTCGGACGCAGCGCCCCCAGATCCTCAGCCAGATAGGCTTTCTGGCTGTCGCGCAGGGTTTTGCCATGAGCACGACCATAGAAATTCCGTCGCTCCAGTTTGGTCTTGGCGTGGTCTTCGGACATGCTGCCCCCTTGCTGCGGGGCGCGGCCTAACCTGTGGGGGGCCGGGCGTCAAGTCATCGGCTTTGACGCGCGTGACGGTGGGCGGAGCCTCCGGCGGAGGTATTTTGGCCAAGATGAAGGCTGGGCGTTGCAATTTCGTTATGCCGGGGCGAATGTTGGCGTGATCTTGCAAAGAGCGATAGTGATGACAACGATTTACATTCTGAACGGGCCGAACCTGAACCTTCTGGGCCAGCGCCAGCCCGAGATTTACGGGCATGAGACGCTTGCCGATGTGGAAAGGGGGTGCCGCGCGATGGCCAAGGAACTGGGTGTGGACGTGTTATTCTTCCAGTCCAATCACGAAGGCGCGATCATCGACACCATTCACGAGGCGCGGCAAAAGGCGGCGGGGATCGTGATCAACCCCGGTGCCTTCACCCATACATCGGTCGCAATTCTCGACGCTTTGAACGCTTTTGACGGTCCCGTGATCGAGGTTCATATGTCCAATATCCACAAGCGCGAAGCGTTTCGCCATCACTCCTACATCTCTGCACGCGCCGAAGGTGTGATTGCGGGCTTCGGAACCGACGGCTATCAAACCGCCCTCCGCCATCTTGTCAAATTGTTGGGATAAACCATGGACCTGCCGAAAAACCATTTCAAAGCCGCACTGAAATCGGGCAAGCAGCAGATCGGGCTTTGGGTTTCGATTGCCAATGCCGCCTCTGCCGAGGCGGTGGCGACCTGCGGGTTTGACTGGGTGATGGTGGACACCGAGCATACACCGAATGACCCAGCGCAGGTGCAGGCGATGCTGCAAGCCATGGCACCCTATCCCACCCATGCAGGTGTGCGCCCCGGTTGGAATGACCTGGTGGAGATCAAACGATTGATGGATGTCGGCGCGCAGACAATCCTGGTGCCTTATGTACAATCAGCTGAGGAGGCGCGGGCGGCGGTGAATGCGGTTTTGTACCCACCGTTTGGGATGCGCGGTGTGTCGGGACTGTCGCGAGCAAGCCGTTTCGGATCAATCCCCAACTACACTGCGATCGCGAATGCCGAAGTTTGCCTTTTGGTGCAGGTCGAAACCAAAACTTCGTTAGATCAGATCGAGGCGATTGCAGCGGTTGAGGGCGTGGACGGCATTTTTATCGGCCCTGCGGATTTGGCGGCCTCTCTGGGCTATCCGGGGCAGTTGAGCCACCCGGAGGTAAAGGCGGTGATCCTTGGCGCCGTGCGCAGGATCAAGGCGACGGGCAAGGCGGCTGGCATTCTCAGTTCCGACCCGGCGTTTTTGCGCGAGGCGGTGGCGGCGGGGACGACATTTACAGCGGTCGGGCTGGACATCGGTGTACTTTTGACCGGTGCCAAAGCCTTGGTGGCGGCGTGGAAAGCATAGCACCAGCACGCAGTTCTTGCCGCAAACCGGAAACAGAAATGCGCGCCGCACATAGGGGCATCGAAATTCTGTGACGCCCCGCGCGATTGGCGTCGAGCGAGTTAGGATCAGGGAAACGCATGATCACCGAAGTTGAGGATTTTTTCACCAAAGGGTGCGGGCGCTGTTCACGCTTTGCGACCAAAGATTGCTCGGTTCAACTTTGGCGCGATGGCCTGGCGGGCCTTCGGCAAATTTGCAACGATCTCGGGTTGACTGAAACCGTGAAATGGGGTCATCCGTGCTATATGCTGGCGGGACGAAACATCGTGCTTCTAGCGGCCTTCCGCGACGATTTCCGCATCAGCTTTTTCAACGCGAGCCTGTTGAAAGACCCGGAAGCCATACTGGAAAAGAACGGCCCCAACACTCGGACGGCCAGCGTGATCCGGTTCACCGATGCGGCACAGGTGGACGAGATTGAACCGGTGATCCGGCTCTATCTGCAAGAAGCGATGCGTTATGCCGAAGCAGGTATCAAGCCGGAGAACGTCGCGAGCGAGTTGGAATTGCCGCCCGAATTGTCAGATGCGCTTGATTCCGATCCGGAACTGGCCGAGGCGTTTCACGCCCTGACGCCGGGGCGGCAGAAAAGCTACGTCATCAACCTCAACTCAGCGAAAAAGCCTGAGACGCGCAGGTCGCGGATCACCGGGTTTCGGGATAAGATCATCGCTGGAAAAGGCGCTTTGGATCGTTGATCGGGCGGTCCGAATGCGCGTTATCCTGCCGCAAGACACCTTTCAAAAGCTCTTGGCCCCGATGTTTGCGGCGCCCAGAGCATTTCGGCTTCAGCTTGGAAGATCAAGCATCAGCCGACGCGTTGAAATCACTTATTTCAGGCAGCGTTGGCTGATTCAGATTCAAGTTGAAATGCTTTATCGACTACATCTCAATACAATCAGAAGGGCTTTTTCAGCACATCCACCAGATCTATCTTTTCCCAACTGAAGCCGCCGTCCGCATCCGGCGCGCGGCCGAAGTGGCCATAGGCGGAAGTGCGGGCGTAGATCGGTTTGTTCAGCGCAAGATGGGTACGGATGCCGCGCGGCGTCAGGTCCATCGCGCCCCAGATAACCTTCTCCAACTCGTCATCCGGAACATTGCCGGTGCCATGGGTATCGACATAGATCGACATTGGCTTGGCAACACCAATCGCATAGGAAAGCTGAATCGTGCAGCGTTCGGCCAAACCAGCGGCCACCACGTTTTTCGCCAGATAGCGCGCAGCGTAGGCGGCCGATCGGTCGACCTTGGTCGGGTCTTTGCCCGAAAACGCGCCGCCACCGTGGGGGGCAGCACCGCCGTAAGTATCCACGATGATCTTGCGTCCGGTCAGGCCGGCGTCACCATCCGGACCGCCCACCACGAACGTCCCTGTCGGGTTCACCCACCATTCGGTGTTGGGCGTCATCCAGCCCGCTGGCAGAACCTCACGGATATAGGGCTCGACAATCGCACGGATGTCGTTGCTCGTTTGCTTTTTGTGCTCATGCTGTGTCGACAGAACGATGGAGGTAACCTCTACCGGCTTGCCATCCTCATAGCGCAAGGAAATCTGCGACTTCGCATCAGGGCGCAAGGTACTTTCCTTGCCGGATTTGCGCACTTCGGCCAGACGCCGCAAGATCGCGTGGCTGTACTGGATCGGGGCCGGCATCAACGCATCGGTTTCCGAACAGGCATAGCCGAACATGATGCCCTGATCGCCGGCGCCATCCTTGTCCACACCTTGGGCGATATGCGCGGATTGTTCATGCAGGTAGTTGTGAACCTTCACATCCTGCCAGTGAAACTTCTTCTGTTCATAGCCGATGTCACGAATACAATCGCGAACGATGCCTTCGATGTTGCCCATCATTTCCTTGAGCTTGTCATCGTCCGCAAGACCGACTTCCCCGCCCACCACCACGCGTTTGGTGGTGGCAAAGGTTTCACAGGCGACGCGCGCGTTGGGTTCTATCGCGATGAACGCATCCAGAACCGCATCCGAAATCCGGTCGCAGACCTTGTCGGGATGGCCCTCTGAAACGGATTCAGAAGTAAAAACATAATTGTTTCGTGACATGGGGAAGTGCTCCGTTGATTATCTTCGTCACGCCAGGAAGCCGTTGTGACGATTTATTCCATCCGCCTATGCTTGCGGCTGTAGCAAGTCAAGCCTTTGGCCGCTTTCGGCGCAGCACCAATGCTGCACAAAGGCCAAGCAGCAACAAGAACATCGACCAATCGCCGGTGCGCGCGTAGATCGTTGGGGGCAGGCTGGGGGGAAGCCGCGCGTCAAGAAAGCCCGACACGCCAAGCCCAAGCTGCGTCACGATCTTGCCGCGCGCATCAATCACTGCCGAGACGCCGGTATTCGCCGCGCGCAGAAACGGCAGACCCTGCTCGATCGCGCGCAATCGCGCCTGCGCCAGATGCTGCCATGGCCCTGTCAGATTGCCGAACCATGCGTCATTGGTGATCTGCAAAATCCACGTCGCCCGCGTCGGTGCAGCCCGCAAGTCCTGCGGAAACACCGCCTCATAGCAGATAAGCGGCAAGACATGGCCCAACGGCGCGCCAAGATCGAGCACCGCAGCACCCGCCCCGGCAGAATAGCCCGCACCTTGCTGCGAGGCAAAAGCCGAAATGCCAAAAAGGTTGTAGGCGAGGTTTCCAAACGGGATATATTCTCCGAACGGAACCAGATGATGCTTGTCGTAGCTTTGGCTGATGCGCCCGTCCGGCGACACAATCGCCATCGTGTTGTAGCCCCGATTGCCATCGACCCGTTGAATCCCGATGGCCAGTTGCGCGCCTTGCCCCGACGCCGCAATCGCGGCCACCAGCCGGTCATCGCCACGCAGCAGATAGGGAACCGAGGTTTCGGGCCAAACCACCAGATCCGGGCGCGGCTGATCTGCCGCTGGGGCGGCGGCGCTCAACTCCAGCAGACGTGAAAAATAGAGTTTCGCGCGGTCTGGCTGCCATTTCAGATGTTGCTCTGCGTTGGGTTGCACCAACCGGATAACCGGCGCATCGGGTGCAGGGGACGGGGCCGCCGGTTGCATCGCACCATAACCAAAGGCAAGCGCAATCAGAACGGCGGAACCGGCAAGGCCCGGCCAGCGAAAAGTGACGGGCAACGCCGCGACCACCGTGGTCAAAAACGTCAAGCCGATAGGCCCTGCAACTGCGGCCAATTGCGCCACCGGGGTATCCACCCAGACATGCCCGATCAGCGCCCATGGAAACCCGGTCAAGACATAGCTGCGTGCAAGTTCCACGCCGCAAAACAGCACCGCCGCCGCCAATACGCGGCGCGCAGGGTTGCCGCCGACACGGTGCGCCGACCCCGCCGCCGCCGCCCAGAACAGCCCCAGACCGAAGGGTAGCAACAACAGGACGAAAGGGATCATCCAGCCGTAGGTTTCCGGTTCCACCAGAAACGGTTCCACGATCCAGGACAGCGCCAGCATGAAATAGCCGCCGCCCAGAAACAGGCCAAGCCATGCCGCCTGCCCCGCCGATGCTGCGCGCGCTATCAACAAAAAGCCAACGGAAAGCGCGGGAAGCGTCAGCCACCAAAAGCCGAGCGGCGCCTGACCCAAGGCCATCACTGCGCCAAGGCCAAAGGCGGCCGCGGCCAAACGCCAACCCGGCCAAGCCCGAAAAAGCTTCATATCGCGATCAACCTTGCAGCACCGCTGCGGGTTCGGCTTTTGCTGCAATCTGACGCGCGATGGCATCCGGCAAGCGCACCCTTATCCGTTTGATCCGGCGCGGGTCGGCATCGACAACCTCGATCTTTGCCCCCGATTCATGCGGAATGATTTCACCCCGCGTCGGAATCCGACCGGTGCGCAAAAAGACCAGCCCGCCCAGAGTATCTATATCGCCGTCATCCTCACCATTGCGCAGCGGCAGGCCGAGGGCTTGCTCAAACTCATCCAGCGGCGTGTTGGCGGCGGCAAGGAACACACCTTGCGGATCTTCTTTCCACAGCACGCCTTCAACCTCGTCATGTTCATCCTCGATCTCACCAATCACGGTTTCGATCAGGTCTTCGATGGTCACCAACCCATCAACCCCGCCGTATTCGTCGATGACCAGAGCCATATGCACCCGATCCTTCTGCATCTTCTGCAACAGCACCCCGACCGGCATCGACGGCGGCGCATACAGGATTGGCCGCACCATCTTGCGCAGGGAAAACCGACCCGGCGCCCCGCCAAAGCCGTATTGCAGCGCAAGATCCTTGAGCATCACCAGCCCAACCGGATGATCAAGCGTGCCCTTGAACACCGGCACCCGGCTGAAACCGTCTTCGCGAAACACCGCGACCAGCTCATCCTTGCCAATACTCAGGGGAACGGCGGTGATTTCAACCTTGGGGATCGCGACATCATCTACGCGCAGCCTGCGCAGGTTGGCAATGCCATGCGTTGCCCCATTGGCCGGGCGCACCGGTCCCTGCACCGGGGGGTCTTCACCCACGGCCATTTGTTCAGCCGGATTGAGCGCATCGAATATCCGACCAAAGAATCCTCGTTGCGGCGGCTCATCATCTTGATCCGCAGAGCCCTGCGCTTCTGGCGCGGCAACCGGCCCGTTATTCGTACTACCCATCTGTCCTTTTCCAAAAATTATCACCCCGATATCGGGCTTCAACCATCATATGGGTCAGAAATACCCAAGGTTTCAAGTATGCGCGCTTCCGTCGTTTCCATCAATGCGGCATCCCGCTCATCGACGTGATCATATCCGAGAAGATGCAACAGACCATGAATGATCAGATGCGTCACATGATCGGCTGTCGGCTTACCCGCCGCTTCGGCCTCCGCAAGGCAGGTTTCCCATGCAAGGGCAATGTCGCCAAGGCTTTCGGGGTCATCCTCCGTCCCCGGTTCGGGCGGTTCGGGCGCTTCTCCGGCGGATCGCGCCGAACGGTCATCGGACGGCCATGAGAGCACGTTTGTCGGCGTGGGTTTGGCACGAAAATCGGCATTGAGCGCGGCAATTCTAAGGTCGTCGCAGCCCATCAGGCAAAGCGTGAAACCGCGCAACGGAAGCGCAAGCGTTGTCAGTGCTGCGGTAACAGCACGGGTTGCCAGCGCGGGAAGGGCGATGCCCTCCCAGCGCGGGTCTTCGATGATCGTGTCAACCAGAGGCTCCATCATGCGCCTCATACGCCTCGATGATGCGGGCGACAAGCGGGTGACGCACGACATCCTTGGAGGTGAAGTAGTTGAAACTGACCCCCCGCACCCCGTCCAGAATACGTTCGGCATCCGCAAGCCCCGATGCCTGGCCTCGCGGCAAGTCGATCTGGGTCCGATCCCCAGTGATCACCATGCGGCTACCCTGCCCCAAGCGGGTCAGAAACATTTTCATCTGCATGGTCGTCGCATTCTGCGCCTCATCCAACACCACAAAAGCGTTGGACAGCGTGCGCCCGCGCATGAAGGCAAGCGGTGCGATCTCAATGCGCTTTTCCTCCATCAGCTTGGCGAGTTGTTTTTGCGGCAGGAAATCATTCAGCGCGTCATAAAGCGGCTGCATATATGGGTCGATCTTTTCCTTCATGTCGCCGGGCAGAAAGCCCAAACGCTCCCCCGCCTCGACCGCTGGACGCGACAGGATGATCTTGTCGACCGCACCCGCCAGAAACATGGTGACGCCTACTGCGACGGCAAGATAGGTCTTGCCGGTCCCAGCCGGGCCAATGCCAAAGCCCAATTCGTGGTCGAAAAGATTGGCGACATAGGCTTTCTGCGCTTCTGTCCGTGGCTGTACCGGCTTTTTCCGGGTGCGAAGTTCATATTTCTCGCCGCTGAACAACTCGATCTGATCGGTGCCGGCGAGCTGCCGATCCGGCATCGGTCGCCCCATGCGGATCGCGCCGTCGATATCGCCCGCCTCCAACCCGCGCCCTGCTTCCAGCCGCGCATAAAGCGCCGATAGCACACCCGCAGCCAATTCGCGGGAGGCGGCGTCACCGATCACCGCCAAGCGGTTACCACGGCGCAGGATATTCACACCTGTTTGCTGCTCAATGACGGCAAGGTTTCGGTCGAACTCTCCACAAAGCTCAATCAAAAGCCGGTTTTCGGGAAACTCCAACAGGGTTTCTGCACCCTCTTGCGTTGGCGATGGCGGGGTCAGCGCGCTGATGCCCAAGGAGATCTCCTTCTTCCTGATGGGTAAGCAATGAGTTTGGCCAGTCAAGATGGCCTGTTATAAATTGTGGGGTCGCGAAGGCGGCAAAACAAGCGTCATTGCAAAGGCGCACATGAAATGGCGACAGTATGCGCATATTTGGCAACATTTTGCCTTCGACCCTCCGACAACGCGAAAAGGGCCACAGCTTGTGCTGCGGCCCTTTGCTTTCGTGACTCGAAAGGTTGCGTGACACGCCAATCAGCGGCGGACAACCACGGTTCTGCGGCCATGGCCGGAAACCCGATCCTGAATCCCTTCGGTGCCGCTTTGATAGTCGCGCAGCACGGTGCCCGGCGGGTAAAGGTTGTTGCAGATCGGCAATCCCGACGCTGGGTCATAACGCGGCGAGGCATAGCCTTCCAACCCGTCATCAATCACCCAGTTCTGGCATCCATCCGGGTCATAAGCGATGGCCGCGCGGCCATTCTTCAAGACGCCGGTATCCCAGCCTTGGTCCTGCCCGGTGGCGATCACCGAACTGGATCCGCGATAGGCTTCCGTGCCTTCAAAGCCTTCGCCCGCGACACAGCCTGAAAGCACCACAGCGGCAACCAGACCCGCGCTCATTTTCATTGCGTTGATCATATTTGTTACCACCTGTAGCAAATGATTTCGACGCGGCGGTTCTTTTGCATACCCGCAGCGGTCGAGTTGGAGGCGATTGGCTGGCTTTCGCCATAACCCATCTGGCGTTCCACCATTGCCCCGACGGAGCGGGCAACATTGCCCACCGCAGCAGCGCGACGTTCTGACAGCGACTGGTTGTAGCTGTTGGATGCGCGGCTGTCGGTATGACCATAAATGGCATAACCGAAAGCATCGGTGCTTTGGAAGAACTGGCGCAGACGATCACGGCCATAACCCGTCAGGTTTGCACTGTCTGTCGCGAACAATGTGTCGGTGTTTTCCACCAGACAGGTGTTCTTTTTCAGGCAGACCGGCTTGCCGGTCTTGGGATTCCGGCGCGGAACCATATAGCCTTCAAGGCCACCATCGGCCCACCAATGCATGCAGCCGTCATCATCAACCCACACGCCCCATTCAATCTGGCCGGAGACCTTGGGCTGCGCGACAACCGGCTGTGCCCCGGAAAGACCCAACGCTAGCGCAGCCCCCCCGATCATCATTTTCATTGTACTACTGAACTGTCGTTTCACGTTGGCAACCCCCCCGGGCTTTCCGCAGACTCATTGATATGATTCAGAATTGCAGCCCATCCGTTCAATTGTAAAGCAAAAATCGGCGACCTTATCGCATTTCGACACCATTTGTTGCGGTTTTGACCTCAATGACGTGTATATCTGCGAATTTGTGGTGCGCTGGAAACCCAAATCACCCCACGCGACGACCACCCAGCGAATTGGATTTGGCATCGGTGATCCGCACCCGCGCCAACTCCCCGACCTTGCCAGAGGGATCGTCGACATGCACGGCATGCAGATGTTGCGATTTGCCCACCATCTGGCCCGGCTGCCGCCCGGCTTTCTCATAAAGAACATCGACTTCCTGCCCGACCATCGCTTGCTGACCAGCGCGTTGCTGCGCTCCCAGCAACGCCTGCAATTCCTGCAAGCGCGCGTCGGCCACATCCGAATTCACATCCGGCTTTTCCGCAGCAGGTGTCCCCGGCCGGGCCGAATATTTGAACGAATAGGCCATGCCGTAATTGACCTTGCGGATCAGCGCCAGCGTCGCCTCGAAATCCGCATCGGTTTCACCCGGAAAACCAACGATGAAATCGGAAGTCAGCAGGATATCCGGACGCGCGGCCCTGATCCGGTCCAGAACGCGCAAATAGTCAGCCGCCGTATGCTTGCGGTTCATCGCCTTCAGGATGCGGTCGGACCCGGATTGCACCGGCAAATGCAGATAAGGCATCAGTTGCGGGCAATCCCCATGCGCGGCAATAAGATCATCTTCCATGTCGTTGGGGTGACTGGTCATGTAGCGCAGACGCAATATCCCCTCGACTTGCGACAATTCCCGGATCAGACGCGCCAAGCCATAGCCATCGGCGCGATAGGCGTTCACATTCTGGCCCAAAAGCGTCAACTCGCGCACCCCGCGCGCCGCAAGGTTGCGCGCCTCGGCCAGCAGGCGTTCGGGCGGCCGCGACACTTCGGAACCGCGCGTATAGGGCACCACGCAAAAGGCGCAAAACTTGTCGCAGCCTTCCTGAACCGTCAGAAAGGCACTCGGTCCGCGCATCGCCTTGCGTTCGGGCAGATGGTCAAACTTGTCCTCAGGCGGGAATTCGGTATCAATCGCCCGCTCCCCCCGCTGCACCTTGGCTTCCATCTCCGGCAGGCGGTGATAGCTTTGCGGGCCAACGACCAGATCGACCAGTGGCATCCGGCGTAAAATCTCTGCACCTTCGGCCTGTGCCACACATCCCGCCACGGCAACCTTCAGGTTGGGGTTCGCTTCTTTCGCCGGGCGCAACCGGCCCAGATCGGAGAACAGCTTTTCCGACGCCTTTTCGCGAATGTGACAGGTGTTGATCAACACCATATCGGCATCTTCCACCGTATCGGTGGCGACATAACCCTTTGTTCCAAGGCTTTCAGCCATACGTTCACTGTCGTAGACGTTCATCTGGCACCCATAGGTTTTGATGAACAGCTTTTTCGCCTCGGTCATGGCAGACACCCTTTGCAATCAGCGGCACTTCTACTCCTTGCGCCCGGCGCCCGCAACATCGCCCAAGCCGTCCGCGCGGAAAGCGACGCTCTCCCCTTGCGCGCCATCGGCTGCCTGCCTTAACTTGCCACAGGGATGCAACCGGCATCCGCCAAGACCGAGGACGGGATGCGCTACACCACATTGGCAGCTTTTCTAAGCACCGGCAAAGCGGCGCTGCGCGTGGGGCCGGTTGCCATCATCCTCGCCGAAGACGCCGTAGAGGTAGAAAGCACGCTGCTGCACCATCTTGACGCCGGCTTTGCGACGGTCCTGCTGCTGACCCATCCCGATATCAGCGTTCTGGAAACCGTCGAGGCGCAGACCCATCGCATCGACTATGAAACCCACCGCGAAGGTGCGTTATTGAACGCCGTTAACACATTGATCGAGGCGGCACCGGGAACCTGGTTCTACTACGGCTTCAATGCCGAATACCTGTTTCACCCGTTTTGCGAAAGCCGCAACATCCGCGAAATGCTCGCCTTCCACGCGGAGGAACGGCGGGATGCGATGCTCAGCTATGTCATTGATCTTTATGCCGGTGATCTTGACCGCTTCAGCAATGCCGTCTCACTCGAAAGTGCCATGCTGGATCGCTCCGGCTATTACGCGCTTGGCCGCCCCGACCCCGAAAACCACAACCACCCGAGGGAGCGGCAGTTGGATTTCTTTGGCGGGTTGCGCTGGCGGTTTGAGGAACATATCCCCGTCGCCCGCCGCAAGATCGACCGCATCTCCCTGTTTCGCGCCAAACCGGGGCTGCAATTGCGCGGTGATTTCACCTTCAATGATGAAGAATACAACACCTACGCCTGCCCCTGGCACAATAACATCACAACTGCGGTTGCCTCATTCCGCACCGCGAAAGCGCTGAAAACCAATCCCGGTTCCCGCTATGACATCCATGATTTCAAATGGCGCAACTCGATCAAGTTCGAATGGCACAGCCAGCAGTTGATGGATCTTGGCCTGATGGAACCGGGGCAGTGGTTCTGATCGCCGCCTTCCGCTGGTGTGAGGTGCGGTCGATCACGACATAGACTTGGGTTTGGCTGAATGATGTCTCGATCTGCTGAAACTGGCGGTCCAGAACGACCCGATCCGCTGCAATGATCACCGTGTCGAAGATGGGGCGATCTGCATCGTCAGGCAGGGTCGCCGGATGATGTGCGGCCTAGGCGATTGTACTCGACTTACCCGAGCCAGCCGAGTGCTGAAACGGATAGTTTTGCCGGGCACTGTTGTGCTTGGCATCCTGAATCAACATCTGAACCGCATCAAGCTGCTGATAAGGCGACCAGATCGTCAGGCGATTTACCTGCCCGTTGGGCTGTTCGACCTCGCCCATAAGGACAAAGCCATACAGAATGTCCAGCACGATTTCGCGCGATAAGGCGGCCTTTCTGGCACCAATGTCACTGCAGAGATAGACGATACGGAACTCATTGGCGACGGCCGGATTGTTCGCACCACCATCGCTGCTGCCGTTAAACGGCAAGATCCTAGGGGGCTAACTATTTCTGCTTCTGTAAGGGTCAAACGGTCAACCTCCGCCGCACGCTTTTCGCGCGCGTGAACAAGCGCGTGTTGAAATTTGAGAGTCACAAACCCATCATAACGCGCTCCAAAGTTTCCAAATCGGAGGCAACTTTGATCCGGAGGGCACTTTCGGACTCGCAATGAGACATCATTGCAAAGGTATGCAGGCTTTTCACCTTCGCCTACGCAATGAGTAAAACCCGCATCCCCTGACTGCATCAGTTCGCAGATTGAACACAGTTGCTGCCCTACAGCCGCGCAGCCTGATAAATCCGGTCCAGATCGCCCCCCCATTCGCCGTGATAAAGTGACAGATAGCGATCGGCCTGGGTAACGCCGGTTTTCAGGCTTTCGACCAGCGGGGCAAGATAGGCTTCCTCCCCGTGGCCCCGCGCGGCAAGGCCCGCATGTGACAGGCCAACGGCGGCGCGGGCAAGGTCGATCAGCTTCACTCCGCCCGCCACGGCTTGCAAGGCGGACACCGAGGCGCCGACGCGCAGCCCTTCGCGGGTTTCCGCGTCAAACCCTTTGACCAAATCCCAAGCCGCATCCAAAGCCGCAGAATCATACATCAGCCCGACCCAGAACGCAGGCAGTGCCACCGTGTAATCGCGGTTGCCCATATCGGCCCCGCGCATTTCAATAAACTTCTTCACCCGCGCTTCGGGGAACACGGTTGTCATATGGTCGGCCCAATCCGAAAGCGACGGCTTTTCACCGGGCAGCGCAGGCAATTCACCGTTCAGGAAAGCGCGGAAGGATTGGCCCAAAGCATTAAGGTATTTGCCGTCGCGATAGACAAAATACATCGGCACATCCAGTACCCAATCAGCATAGCGTTGAAACCCCATGCCATCCTCAAACACAAACGGCAGCATCCCGGTGCGTGAACCGTCCAGCCCGCGCCAGATGCGACTGCGCCATGATTTATGGCCATTCGGCTTGCCCTCAAAGAACGGGGAGGAGGCGAAAAGTGCGGTCGCCACCGGCTGCAACGCCAAGGACACCCGCAGCTTCTTGACCATATCCGCTTCTGACGCGAAGTCGAGGTTCACCTGCACCGTACTGGTGCGATACATCATCTGCGTGCCATGGGTGCCGACATGCCCCATATAATCCGTCATCAACCGGTAGCGCCCTTTCGGCATCCGGTCCATCTGCTCATGCGTCCATTCGGGTGCGGCCCCCAAGCCGAGAAAGCCCACGCCCATCGAGTCAGCCACCTGGCGAACCTCCGCCAAATGGTTGTCGAGTTCAGCCGCGACCTCTCCCACCGTTTTCAGGGGCGCGCCAGAAAGCTCAAACTGCCCGCCGGGTTCAAGGCTGACATTGGCACCGTTGCGCTCCAACCCGATCAGATGGCCCTGTTCGGACACCGGCGACCAGCCAAAACCATCGCGCAACCCCTCCAGCAGCGCGCGCACGGAGCGCGGGCCATCATAGGGAAGCGGCAAATGGCTGTCGGTCAGAAAGCCGAACTTCTCATGCTCGGTGCCGATGCGCCAATCTGCGGCGGGCTTGCAGCCGCTTTCGATATAGGCCGCAAGCTGGTCATGACTCTCGATCGGGCCGCCACCGGATTGGGGAATAGACATGGGCGCGCGCTCCGTTTCGGTGGTTACAGTTTCGGCAATAGCCCTGTCGTTTTGCAGCCCTCAAGTCAAGACTGCGCGCGCAGGATGACGCCAGATCACGCGGGTGTCAGCCGCCACCACAAGCGCGCGCGCCTTTCCGGCGGCCGATGGCGGGGCCAATGCAGCGACCAAAGCGCCGGTATCCATGCCCGGCAATGCGGCGAAAGCATCAAACAAACCTTCGGCCCCTTGTGCGCCCACCGGGATCAGGAGAGCCTGCCCGTCTGATTGTTTCAACCGCCACATTCGCCGTCCCTGCGCAGTGATCAAGCGCAATTCGGTCATCTCACGCAGGGCGACAGAGCCGCCGATATTCGGGCCGAAATAGCTGATTTGACCTTCAAGGAGTTCCACGATTCCTGGTGCTTCACCGCTTTGGGCAAAGCGCAGGCGCCGCCACGACAACACGCCAAAGCCCGTCGCCACAACGGCAAGCACTGCGCCGAGCGGCATCAGAAGAAAGCCACCCAACGCCATCAGCCACAGGCCAAGCAGTGCCATAAATATCGCCACGATGACTTCGCGCCAACGCCAAAGGCCCCCGCGCACCTCAGGCCGGATCAGGGTCATTTCCAATCCCCCAGATGCGCCTGCCACAAGGTCAGCGCCGCCACCGCCGCCGTATCAGCGCGCAGGATGCGGGGGCCGAGGCTGGCTTGCACGACCTGCGGCATTGCGGCAAGCAGCACTTGTTCGCTTTCCGAAAACCCACCTTCGGGGCCGATCAGAATGGCCCAAGGGCCAGGTGCGCCGCCTTTCGGCAGCGCCTCTGCCACACCGGCCAGATGTTCGTTGCACCACAGAATCCGGCGATCTGGCGGCCAATCGGCCAGCAGCTTTCCCAACGGAATCACATCATCAACCTGCGGCACGAAAGTTCCGCCGCATTGCTCTGCCGCCTCCGACGCATGGGCGCGCAGCTTGTCGACACGAATGCGGTCGGCGCTGGTGAACCGGGTTTGTACGGGGATAATCCGCGCCGCCCCCAGTTCGGTCGCTTTTTCGACGATGAAATCGGTACGGGCCTTCTTGATCGGCGCAAACAACAACCAAAGGTCCGGCGGCGACTGCAAAGGCGCTGTTTGCGCCGCGCAGACCAGCAAGCCCTTGCGCTTGCCGGCTTCGGCCACATCAGCGCGCCATTCGCCGTCGCGCCCGTTGAAAACCAGAATCGCAGCACCCACCCCCAACCGCATCACGGCAAAAAGGTAATTGGCCTGTGCCTCATTCAGGGCGATGACTTGCCCCTGCCCAAGCGGCTGATCTACAAAGAGTCTGATTTTCGCATTTGCCATGAGGACAAGTTATGACCGGGACGCCGCAAATGCCAGAGGCCAGTGTCGTCGCGGATGCACCGCCCGGCAATTGGGTCGACCGATTCGCACCCCACAGCACCCGCCCCTATCTGCGGCTTAGCCGCGCGGACCGCCCTATCGGCACATGGCTGTTGTTGATCCCTTGCTTTTGGGGGTTGGCGTTGGCCGCCTCGGCTGATCCGGCGGGCTACCGGCTTTTCGATCTGTGGATCCTGGTCGGCTGCACCTTGGGCGCCGGGTTGATGCGCGGCGCCGGCTGTACCTGGAACGACATCACCGACCGCGATTTTGATGGCGCAGTCGCCCGCACCAAAAGCCGCCCGATTCCCTCGGGGCAAGTCTCCGTCAGGCAGGCCCTGGTCTGGATGGTGGCGCAGGCGCTGCTGGCGGCGGCAATTCTGTTCACCTTCAACGCCACGGCGATTCTGCTTGGCATAGCCTCACTTGCATTGGTGCTGATCTATCCGTTCGCGAAACGCTTTACATGGTGGCCGCAGGTGTTTCTGGGCTTTGCCTTCAACTGGGGCGCATTGGTGGCTTGGGCCGCGCACAGCGGCAATATCGGGCTGGCCCCATTCGTGCTCTGGCTGTCGGGTATCGCGTGGACACTGTTTTACGACACCATCTATGCCCATCAGGACAAGGAGGATGACGCGCTCATCGGCGTCAAATCCACCGCCCGGCTGTTTGGCGATGCCAACAGCAAGGCTTGGTTGCGTGGGTTTATGGTAGCGACGGTGCTGCTGATGACCATTGCGGTTTTGCTGGCCTTGCTGCTGACGGGTGCCGCCCTGCCGAAGCTGCTGCTTGCGCTGATCGGCGTCTGGGGCTTTGGCTGGCATATGACGTGGCAGTTGACCCGGCTGGATACCACCAATTCAGTCGGCTGTCTGACGCTGTTTCGCAGCAATCGAGATGCGGGGTTTATTCCTGCGCTATTTCTTGCCGGTTCGGCACTCCTTTGATTGATCCTTTCCGCCCAAGGTTCTAAGGAACATCCTGACATCGCAAGAAGTGACCTGATGCATCTTCGCAAAACTGTGCTTACCATCGCCGCCGTGCTGGTTGCGGGCCTGCTCGCCTCTTTGGGGGCATGGTGGTCTGCATTGGCAATTGAGCGTCGCTCCGCTGCGGCTGTCACCTCCCGCTTGCTCAGCGATGGCATCACATGGGCCACGGTAGAGGCGAACGGTTTGCAGGTGCGCCTGATCGGCACCGCTCCGAATGAGGCGGCACGTTTCCGCGTGGTGAATATGGCAGGCTCCGTCGTGCAGGCCTCCCGCGTGCGCGATGAGTTGGACGTGACGGCGATGCGCGCGATCGCAGCGCCACGATTCTCGTTGGAGATCCTGCGCAATGACGACGGGATTTCGCTGATCGGACTTGTTCCGGGCAAAGAGGTGGACGTAGCCCTGCTCGAAAAGGTCTCGGCGCTGACGGATGCCCCGGTGTCGGATATGCTGGAAAGCGCAGACTACGCGGCCCCGGATGGATGGGATGAGGCGCTGACATTTGGGCTTGCGGCGCTGAAACTGTTGCCGCGATCCAAAATCTCCATCGCGGCCGATCTGGTAGAGGTAACGGCTATTTCCAAAAGCGCCGACGAAAAGCGCAAATGGGAAAGCGATCTCGCCCGTCTCGCGCCAACCGGGTTGAGCCTGCGGATGAATATCACCGCGCCGCGCCCGGTGCTGACGCCATTTACCCTGCGCTTTGTGAAGGATGCCGATGGCGCAAGGTTTGATGCCTGTTCTGCCGATACCGAAAAAAGCCGCAGCCGCATCATCCGCGCCGGGGTCGCCGCGGGGGTTACGGCAAAAACCACCTGCATCGTCGGTCTGGGCGTGCCGACCCCGCGCTGGGCCGAAGCCGCCGAAGCCGGGATCAAAGCCGTCAGCGCGTTGAGTGCTGGCACCGTCACATTCTCCGATGCCGATGTCACGCTGCTCGGCTCGGTTGATACCAGCCAATCCGACTTTGACCGCGTGGTGGGGGAGTTGCAGGCGCAATTGCCGCCGGTGTTTTCACTGGAAGCGACCTTGCCGCCGAAACCATCTGCGACGCCCGCCGGCCCGGTGGAGTTCACCGCCGCGCTGGATGAACAAGGCAAGGTGCAGTTGCGCGGCCGCTTGTCCGATGAGGTGTTGCGCGATGCGGCAGACAGTTATGCCCGTTCGCAATTCGGCGCCGACCGGGTTTATACCGCGACCCGGCTTGACGATGATTTGCCCGACGGTTGGGCCATCAGGGTGCTTGCGGGTCTGCAATCCTTGGCGCAATTGCACCATGGCATGCTTTTGGTGCGCGCTGACACCGTGGAGCTGTCCGGGGTGACGGGCAAGCCTGACGGTCGCGACCAAATCTCACGCATCCTGTCTGGGCAATTGGGGCAAGGCAAAACCTTCCGCATCAACGTGACGTATGACGAGAAGTTCGACCCGCTCGCAGCCCTACCAACACCCGAAGAATGTGCGGCGAGCATGAATGCGGTGATGAAACGACAAAAGATCACCTTCGCGCCCGGTTCCGCCGAAATTGACGCGACCGCGGGCAAGATCATCGACAGTCTTGGCGAAGTGCTGAACACCTGCCCTCCGTTGGAGTTGGAAATCTCCGGCCATACCGACAGTCAGGGGTCCGAAGGCGGCAACCTCGCGCTCAGTCAGGCGCGGGCCGAAGCAGTATTGACCGCGCTGCAAGGGCGCAGGCTGGATGTGACCTCTTTCATCGCGAAAGGCTACGGCGAGCAAACGCCGATTGCGACCAATGACACCGAACAAGGGCGCGAGGACAATCGCCGGATTGAGTTCAAGCTTCTCAGCAAACCCGAACCTGTCGCGGAGCCATCGCCCGTCGATCTGGCAGAAGCTGCGGTTGCCGCAGCCGAAGCGGACGGCACAGCAATAGGCGTGAATGACGCCATGGATCCACTGGCGGAAGCTGATGTCACCGACGCACAGATCGACGCTGGAACAACGGTCGGTGGCTCCGGCGACGGTGAGTCCGGTTCCGGTGACGGAGACCCGGCGGCAGTGGATGATACCGGAGCTGACGCCACGCCAATCGCCGACGGTGATCAGGAATTCATCTTTGAGCCAAGCGACGAAAAATGGCGACGCCCGAAACCAAATCCGCAAAACCTGGGGACGGAGTGATCCGCCCGCTTGTTTCACCGCAATTCAAACGATAAAAGCCGCAGCATGAACCGTACAGAATTCATCATCGCCACGACCATCATTCTTTTCGTGGCTTTCATGCTCGGGTGGTTCACCCATTGGCTGCTGCACCGTTTCACCCGTGTTGCGGGGGGGGACGTGACCGAGGTAGACAACCTTGCCCAATCGCTGCACGAAGCCGAGGAAATGCGCGATCAAGCCATCCTCTATCTGGAGCAGCGCGAGGCGGAACTGAGCAACCAGATCAGCCAGACCGAGGCAGAGCTGCGTGCCGCGATGGAAGGGCTGCGCGAGGCACGTCACGAGGCCGAGGAAATGCGCGCCTATATCGAGCGGATGCACAGCACCACGTCCTGAGCGGGTTTCTTCTCAAGGTGTTTCTGCTTGATGCTGAACAACAAATCGCTGCCCCTCGTCTTTTGCCCACACGCGAATTGACAGGCTGATTGCGTCAGTCGATTCGAAGCGCATCAGGGTGCGGCGCAGCCCTGAATCTCGACCGCGCGATGTTTCCCCAGCACGGTCAGCACAATCGCATCGCGCTGCAATGCCATCACACCGCCCGGCGCAATCAGATCAACCACGGCGCGCAACTCGTTGCCGTTGCGACTGACATCAGCTGGCGAAACCCAAACGCCGTCGATCCCCGGTTCCACCACCACCACTTCCGGCCCGCCAGTTGACGGCATCTGCATCAGGGCGGTCAGTTTCATGCCACCCTTTTGCGGCACCATCGCACAGGTAACGGTTTTCAGTCCGGCCTCCTTGACCGTCGATGGTCGTTGCCGCAACGCGCGGTTGATCGCGGGGTCCGTGGCACCGGGGCGCGGCAGTTCGGCGGCGACCTCAAACGAGGCTGGCACACAGATATCGGCACACACGCCCAAATCCACCGCAGCCTTCAACGTCAGCGGTTGCGCCGGATCGACAGGGACAATTTCAACCGGCAAAACGAATTCATGGCTGTAGCCGATGGTTTCCATCCCGCCAACGTCGAACACCTTGGGGCGCGGCCAGTGGATTCGTACCGATTTGACATTGCGCGATCCTGACCAGTCAAAGCTGGGCGGGATGCCATTGTCGCCCGGTGCCCGCCAATAGGTTTTCCAACCGTCTTTCAGCGCAAGGTGAAACGCGACCATCTGATTGCCGCTGTCCATCCGCCAACCTGTCCGCAGTTCAGCCGTGAAAACATCGGTTTGTGCCTGCCCTGCACCGGGCAGTCCGAAGCCGGCAATCACCGCAAGCGTTGCGAACAGGGAGGCGTGTCTTGGAATCATATGGCTCCATAGCCGTTTCCGCCGCCGCTTCACAATCACTTTGCGGCGAGAGCACTGTTACATCCGACAAAAGCGGCGATCCGCTGCCATCACTTCATTTGAGGGCTTGAGCCTTTCTCACGCCCGCCCCATGTTGGTTTGATGAGAACAAGTGATGACATGAACCTGACCGGGAAACTGCTGATCGCCATGCCCGGCATGGCGGACCCGCGCTTCGAGTCCTCCGTCATCCTGATCTGCGCCCATTCCGCGAATGAAACCATGGGGCTGATCATCAACAAGCCCATCAATGATCTGGATTTCACCGCGCTGCTGAAACAATTGAAGATCCCGGAGCTGCCGGAAAGCCGTGGCATATCGGTGCATTTCGGTGGCCCGATGGAACGCGGGCGCGGGTTCGTGCTGCATTCGCCCGAATATGCTGCCAAAGAAGGCACGATGCGGATTTCGACTAGTTACGGCATGACCGCAACCCAGGATATCCTGCGCGCCCTTGGCCGGGGTGAAGGGCCAAAGGCCGCGCTGCTGGCGCTTGGCTATGCCGGTTGGGGGCCGGGTCAGCTTGAATCAGAGATTTTGCGCAATGACTGGCTGACTGCCGATGCGCCGGCTGATCTCGTGTTCTCGGATGAGGATGCGACGAAATGGGGGGCTGCGTTGCGGCAGATGGGGGTAGATCCGTCGGCACTTTCCTCCGCCGCCGGTCACGCCTGACGCGCCACGATTTTTCGTCGAAAAATCAGACCCCCGAGATGCTGGTCACTATCCCACCGTCACGGACGCGGGCGACAGGCCATCAATCTCCACCACGCAGGTTTGCCCGGACGCAATCGGGCCAACCCCGGCAGGCGTGCCGGTCATGATCAAATCGCCGGGTTCCAGCATGACAAAGCGCGACAGGAACGCGATCACATCCGCAACCGGCCAGATCATTTCCGCCAAATCGGCATCCTGTGTCAGCTTGCCATCGACCATACAGCGGATACGCCCTTGCGGAACCACCCCATCCGCCGCCCGATGCACCAGCCCGATGATGGCGGAATGGTCAAAGCCCTTGGCCATATCCCAGGGCCGCCGCGCCGACTTTGCCGCCGCCTGAAGATCGCGCCGGGTCAGATCGTTGCCAGCGGCATAGCCCCAGACATGCAAAAGCGCGTCTTCGCGGGCAATCTCTGCCCCGCCCATGCCGATGGCGACGACCAGTTCCGCCTCGTGGTGCAGATCGGAAGTTTGCGGCGGATAGGGGATATTTGCACCGCTTTCCACCACCGCATCGCCGGGTTTGGTGAAAAAGAACGGCGGTTCCGCATCCGGGTCATGCCCCATTTCGCGCGCGTGGTCGGCATAGTTGCGCCCGACACAGAATATCCGTCGCACCGGGAAACGCGCCGACATTCCGGCAACGGCCAGGCTGGGTTGCGACGGTGCGGGAATAACAAGAACGGGTGTGGGCATGATGGCTCCTCGGGTGATGCGATGCGTCACCTGACTGTTTCCGAAGCCTGTACCAAATTCAAGCCTTGGCGGCGCTTCTCATGGCCCGATGGTGAAACATTGCACCGCGCGGGCTTGCAGCCTGCGGCAGGCGAGATCAGCCTGATCCCGCTCCAACCCCATGAAATTCGCGTCATAGCCGCCTTTACGTTCCACAACCTTGCGCAAACCGTCACGCAATGTCGTGCTTTCGCTCAGAGCGGTTTTCATCAGCGCGCGCTCTGCCGAGCTGCGCGACGCAAAGCGCCCGAGGTTTACACCCCAATGCCTGCCGCCCGAGGTCGCAACCCGTGTCACGATAACCGGCGCCGCTTTGGGGCGTTCAGGCCGTGCCGCCTCTGACGAGGCCAATAGAAGTTTCGCCGGACGCCGTGCCGGTGCGACCTCGGGGACAACCGCGCTCACCAGCCCCACCTCCTCCGATGTATCTGCCGATATCGTCGCAATCTGCTCCGGCTCCGGCGCCAGTTCTGCCTCAACCACCGGGCGCGGTTCTGGCCGCGCCGCAGCGACAACGACAGCCGCCGCAATTTCGGCTTTCGGCACTTCTGGTGTCGGCACCGCTGCGGGGGCGGTCGCTGCGGCCAAGGCCCCGGCGATGCCGTCTTGCATCGCCATAACTGCCACTGCCGTTGCTTCCACCTTTTCGGCACTGACCGGGCGTGACCGTGGCCGAGGTGAGGTCTGGAGTGATGTCACCAGCCGGATCGTCTTGCCTGCGCTGCGCCCGTTGCCATTGCCTTGCGTCGCGTCATCGGGATTGCTCGCGACTTCGACATCTCCGGCAGGCAGGTTTGCGGGGGCGGGTCTGCGCACGTCGACATCGTTGCGGGCTTTGCCAAAACCCAGATCCAGCAGTTCCGCCATCTTGGCATTGCGCCAGGCGGTGGATTGGCCACCAAACACCGTTGCGATGATCCGCTTGTTGCCGCGTTCCGCCGATGCCGTCAGGTTGAACCCCGCCGCAGAGGTATAACCTGTCTTGATACCATCCGCGCCTTTGTAGGCATCCAGAAAGCGCCGGTTGGTGTTGCGGACTGTCGCAATTTGCGCATCTGTCGAGCGGCGGGAGAAGATGTTGTAGTATTCAGGGAAATCATAGAACAACCGCCGCCCCAGCATCGTCATGTCGCGCGCCGTAGAAAGATGCCCGGCGCGCGTCAGCCCGTTGGCATTCTTGAACGTAGAATTCCGCATTCCCAAGGCAACCGCTGTCCGATTCATCCGATCAGCGAATCGCGCCTCGTTCCCACCGAGCGCATCGCCCAAAGCCGCCGCAGCGTCATTGGCCGATTTCACCGCTGCTGCACGGATCAGATAGCGAACCGCGATCTGTTGCCCGGCGCGCAAGCCCAGTCGGGATGGCGGCTGTGATGCGGCGTTCTTTGACACCGTGACCAACGTGTCCAATGAAATCTCGCCGCGGCGGATCGCATCGAAGGTGATGTAAAGCGTCAGCATCTTTGTCAGCGACGCCGGATGCAGCCGTGCATCCCCATTGCTTTCATACAGGGTTTCGCCACTTCGGGCGTCAATCACGACCGCCGCGAAGGGGGCCGCGCGACCCTGGTTGATCGACGCTGCCGCAATCAGAGTTGCCAAAGCGAGCATAAGAAAGATACGGGCGAATAGCCCTTGAAGCGATGCCACGTCGCTGGTCCCTTGTTCCTGCCTCAAATTGCCCCGGATTTTTTGTGGGGCTTGTCTGCTTCGTTCGAACGTAGCACGGGTTTCGTATCCGCGAAACCCAAAAGTTGCTTATACTTTCAATGGGTTTTGCCGCGTTCTTCACAACCGGCGCGAATGTGCCCAAATCTGGGGGGCGGCGATGATGGGACCCCAAGCAGTAGGGGTTCACCCACGAGTGCCAGAATGCAACGCTTGCAACAAAGCTGACAAATCGCCCAGATCGGGCAGGCTGTGAAAGCGCGGATGGCCGGTTGGCGGCTCTGCCCGTTCCAATGCCCAAGGCTCCCCATGCGGCACATGCACACCCCAACCGCCGGTTTCAATCACCGGTAACACGTCGGATTTCAACGAGTTGCCGACCATCAACACTTCCTGCGCGGTGGTGCCGTGCCGCGCAAACAGCCGCCGATAGGCGGTGGGGGTCTTGTCCGACACGATCTCAACGCCGTGAAACAGATCGCCAAGGCCCGATTGTGCCAGCTTGCGTTCCTGATCCAGAAGGTCGCCCTTGGTGATCAGCAACACACGATATTCCCGCGCCGCCGCTGCGACCGCTTCTTGCGCATGGGGCAGCAATTCTATCGGATGGTTCAGCATCTCCCGCCCTGCTGCCATCAATTCGGCGATGACCGAAGCAGGCACATGGCCTTCTGTCACCTCGATCGCCGCTTCGATCATCGACAACACAAACCCTTTGATACCAAAGCCATATTGCCCCAGATTGCGCCGCTCGGCTGCCAGCAAACGCTCATGCAGGTGGTCCGCTTCGGCATAATCTGCCAGAAGCCCGGTGAAACGATCCTGGGTCAGGCGATAGAATGCCTCATTCTGCCACAGGGTATCGTCGGCATCGAAACCGACAGTTGCGATTGGCTTGGCCTGCATCAGTTCCCCATTTTGAATCCTCGCGCAGCATCGCGCCATTCGAACGCGGGTTCAACCCGATCCGGCGCCCGAATCGCGCACCACGCCCGCCCCCCTTTTCGCGCGGACAAAAAAGGCTATATTGGGTGGGCAACGCCGAAACGCGAATCCACCCTGACGGAGCATCCCCTTGTCTTACACCCCTTTCCAGATGTCTGAGAAGCCGGATGGGACCGATGGCGATGCCTCGCTGCTGGCG
>NZ_JAKDLJ010000193.1 GCF_030452865.1 Pseudorhodobacter sp. | reverse complement strand
CCAGTTTACCGCGCTGTTCAGCGTATCCTCGACAACATCGCGCAGCAGCTTGCCACGGTCCTCGCCCGTCACATTCGGCAGCGCGTTGGAACGTTGACCAAAATCAACGTATCCAAATGACCCGACTGCCGAGAAACTACCGCCAGAGGTGACGCCGATCCCCAGCTCCAGAACCTTGGTGCGCGAGGTGGCGCGCAGGGTCAAATCATTCGCGGTACTGACTGCAGCATCGCCAGTGATGCGGGCCGTGGTCAGGCCGTGGAATTTGAACACGCCCGCGCCGATCCCGAGTCCACTAGAAGCCAGTGTGGTACTTCCCTGAACGCCCAGAAACTGATCGCCGCGGAGTGCTAACAGCTTGGCATCCCGTCCGATGGTCAATTCGGTATCCATCGCCTCGGCGCGCACATCACGGGCGTCGTTGGTCCAAACCATATTGGCCTGACCCGCCACATCATCGCCGCCACTGGCAAGCCCCAACACTACAGCGGCAGATTTGATCTCGGATGTTGCGGTTAGCGTCAGGTCACTGCCCGCACGGGTGATCACCGACCCGCCAATGGTTTGCGCCAGCACATCGCGATGCAGCAGATCGACGATCAACCCGCCGGTAGCTCCAAAACCCGACGTTTCCACCGCACCATTGGCCAGCAAGTCATGCTGGCTTGAATCCCGCGCCGTGATGCTGACACCGCTCGCATCAAGGTCACTTTCCTCAAGCCGCGCGCTGGTTTCACCATTTGAATCCAGCGTGACCACCATAATGTCAACGTTGTTTTCCGCCACGCCGTCCCGCAAAGCGATGGCCTTGAGTTTGCTGGCCGCCGTAGCCCGCAGAGCAACCGCCCCGGCCGTGATGTCGCTATCCGAAACCAAGGCGCGCTGATCGGCGCTGTAATCGATGATCGCCGTTCCAGCCATGCCCTGATGATCGCCCGATGCCGTAATCGCGCGGTGGGCGTTCAAAACCTTCGCCTTCTCATCGGCAAAGACATTTAACGCGCCCAAACCATCCGCCGCAATTCCACTAAGTTGCGCCACGGTGGACCAGTTGGTGCGCAAATAGGTGACCGGCAGGTTCACCGCAATATTTGTGGTGTCATCATCATCATCCGCCTCATCCGCATTGCCAGAGGCAAGACCGGAGGAAAGCTGAAGCACGCTTTTGCCCGTAGCCTTGGCCTTGACCGTCACATCCGGCCCCGGCATACCAGTGGCCGCAAAGCTGGTATCGCGCAGATACGCTTGCGTGCTGCGGGTGTCAGTTTGGGCCGCAACTGTCAGGCCCAGACCAAACGTGCCACCCCCGCCCAGAAAGCCAACCTGCGCCGTCGCATCCGCATCATCAAGCGCCGAAAGTGTCACCGAGTTCGTCGCGCTCAGATCATGGCTGTTGGAGCCGTCCAACTCCGCCAGAACGTGCTGATTGATCACATTGATTGCAACCGAGGCGCTGATTGCAATGTCAGGCGCAGCACCAGTTGCCGCCGCCACAGACACCGTCTTACGCGCAGTTGAAGCGGTTAGCGCGATGTCCTTCGCCTCAATCTCTGACCCCACCGCTGTCGCACGCGTCGTCTCTGGCCGCAGATTGGCGGCAAAAACGATCCCGATACCAACGCTATTCTTTTCATCATCATCCTGCTCTGGGTCGGTCGCCGCCCCATCTCTGGTCAGATCGCCGCCCGCACCACCACCCGCAGCACCACCCGAACCGCCAAGAACGCCGCTTGCCAGATCACCAAGCACCAAGGTCGTTTCCCCCTCGCCATCGCCCAGCTTGGCCTTGCGCGCCTGCTTTGCAACCTCCGCCGCCAGCGACCCCGCAACCGCAACAACAGCACCTTCGGACCCCGCAGTGATCTTGGCCGCATCAGCACCGCTGATATCGCTGTCGCTATTGGCAGCCTCCGCCGTGGTCCGCCCCAGATTCAACGCAGCACTGCCGACAATCGCAAAATCCGTGCCACCACCGCCACGCCCGGCGGAAGCTGCCGCAACGGTTCCCTCGTCCTTGGCTTCAAGTTCCAGCTTGCCATCGTCAACGGCACGCGAACCGCCCAGATTGAGAGCCAAAGCATCGGTACGAATTGCCGAAATCGAAACCGACCCCGCCACACCGAATGATCCGCCAGTTCCAACTGCGGCCCCGCTTGCCAGCACTGCATCGGCCCTGTTTTCGGCCTCAATTCCGATCTCATCCGCAGCAACATCTCCGTCTGTCGCCAGAACCGCAACTGCCGAATTATGCCCCATGACACCCGCAAAATCAGCGGCGAGGGCAAAGCCAAACGCCTTATCCTGCACTTTTTCTTTCGGCGCGACCTCACCCGTGGACTGTTCACCCAACGCATCACCGTTCTCGGCCACACGGGTTTCAGTCAGCGCATTCGAACTGGAAAGTTTTGGCACCTCGGGCGTGTCACCGACATTGCCAGAACGGTCTGCCGCTTCCTTTTCAAGCCCGGCAGCCCCGGCGGCAGCGCCCGCAGCACTCCAACCATCCGTATCGGCACCAATAACAAGCTTGCCAAATTCCAGAACAGAGCTGTCAGCGCCACCGGTATCGCGCCCGTCCACAACCGTCGCACGGTCCGCCCCGGTCAAGGCCGCATAGGCGTTACGATCAGCAAAGACGTTGCCCCATCCCAACCCGAATGACACTTTCCCCGACTGCGACCCCGCGCCGCCAAAACCAAAGAGCCGCGATTTGTCCGAAGCGGTAATCGTGGTGCCATCGCTGATGGTGAATTCATTGCGAACATCCGCGAGCGCCTCGGCACTTCCACGGTAATCAACAATGCCAACCCCGGCGTTAAAGGCGAAATTATTTGCACCGCCGAAGGATTTGGCCGTGGCGACCGAAAGCATGTCATTGCTGGCCAGCAGGGTCAGGTTTTCCAATTCCAGCGCCGTCGCCAGATTGCCGACACGGGTGGCAGTATCGGCATCGGTGCGCAAATACTGCAAAGCGCCACCAAGACCGATCTTGCCGAGTTCGCCTTCTTTGGTGGCAAGGGTTTTTTCCTCGTCAGAGGACTGACTATCGCTACCCGTCTCATCCGACTTCCCTGTCGTTGTAACCTCACTCACTGGCAGGTCACGCAGGGCGACAAGCCCGCCGCTGGCTGTAGCGGTGATGTTGAGCGTATCCCCAGTTGGCGCGGTTGCACCGTCCATGATGACCGCTTCGGTCAAAGCCTTGACCGTGTGTATCCCGACATCAATGGCAAAGCCGACGCCGGCAGCGCCTTCGGTGCGGGTCAGCACGTTGATATCTTTGCGCGCAATTTCCAGTGCGGGGTCTGGCATCAGGTCATCCGCCAGCAACCCGGTCGCATTCTTGACCTCGACCATCGCGTCGCGCGTTTCCTTTACGGCGGTGTCCAGCTTGGCGATATCAGGCTCCGGCAATTTGGTCGTGGCGGTCAGGTTCAGCGTATCGCCCTGCACATCAGCGTGCGCAGCGATCAGCGCCTGAGTGGTCAGCGCGGCATGGCCATAAGCAATCGTGCCGACAAAGCCGATGCTGGTGGTATCCAGCGTGCCTGCCTTGGTAGCGGTGAATTTCTTGTAATCATTCTGCGCGTTCAGCGCCGCAATGCTTGTGGTTTTGGAGGCGAGTACAGCGCCGGAAAGATCAAAACTGCGCCCAAGCGCGCCGTCGCCATATGCCCCACCGACAAGGGTGCGCACAGCACTGTCACGTCGGTCGGCATTGACCGCAATAACAAAGCTGCCCGCCTTCTTGGCTTTGTGATCGTCGTCGCCTTCACTGTCACCGGTGCCGGGCGTGGCTGGCGTGCTCCCCGCGACCTGTTCACTCTCATTATCAGCAATCGCCGCAAGGCTGTCGGTCAATGTAGGTTTATCGGTGCCGGTAGTGCCGCCCTTGGTAGGGGTTTTGACTTTGCTTTTGGCATTCGGCGCGGCGTCCCCTGCGACGGCTGCTTTCAGCGCATCAGTGGTAAACTTACCCGTCACCGCAGCGGCTTGCGCAGTATAACGGCTGACCGTATCGCTGGCCGCAACCGTCAGCGCGCCATCATCGGTCACGCCTTTGCCGCCGAAATACGTCGCCGTATCACTTTGACCGAGTGAGACAATCCCGGCCCCTGCAAACGTCAGCCGGGTGCTATCCTCGGCAATGGCTTTGAATTGCAAATCATGGGTGCTGTCGGCTTCAACGCTCACTGCACTGCCGCCCTGAATTTTGGAAGCACTGCCGGCATCACCATCCACAATCACCCGGTTGCGCAATTCGCGCAGCGACAACAGCCCCGCGATCTTGAAGCGGCTGTCATCGCCGACCCGTGCCGAAACATCCTGCACCTCGGCCGCGGTGGAGCGTATCGCAACCACCCCATTGCCGCGCGCGTTCAGGATCGCAGACGACAGTTCCACATGCGCGATGGTTTTGGTCAGTGCGAAGCTCAGGCCAATATTGCCCGCGCTGGCGTCGATATTTACATCCGTCAGCGCATTCGCCTCCACCGAAAGTTTGCCGGAACTGGCGTCAGTATCAGCCCCGACCGCTGCTGCGTTGCGATCCGCAATGATAACACTGTCGGTAATCCGCGTTTCGGCGGCGGCGTTCACGACCGAAGGCGCAACCGCGACGCTCAACCCTTCGCGACCTTCGCCGCGCGGCTTGTCGGGATTGCTTGTGCCGTCTTCTTTCGGTTTCTCAGCCTGAAGGGCAGCGGACTCCATCGTGTCGCCTATGGATTTCATCTGCTGGCCGCCGCTTGTTTCGGCCCCTACGGCATCACGCGCGGCTAAAACATAAACCGTGCTTTTCGGCTTTGCATCCGCCGTGATGGTTGTGTTGCGCCCTTCGGTATTGGTGGAGCAAACACCGTCAACGCAACCGGCCCCGTCGCCGCCGAAATTTGAATAAGAACCATTGGTAATACTGCTATCGGTGATGGTGGTATGCGCCGAGGACCGGAAGCGGTTAAAGTTGGCGCTGATCGCCACGCCCCAGGCGTCCTGCGCATGACCTGCGCGCCCGGTGACGATGGTATCAAAAGAACTGTTGTCAGTGGCGGCGATGCGCGTCTCACCCTGCGCGTCTCCCGCGTTATCCTCATAGAACTGGACCGCCGAATCCGCGATCACAACATCGGTGACGTGTTTCACATCCGACAGCCCGAAACTGCCGGTAATGCCAACGCCATCCACCGCAACGGCGGTCACGGCGCTCGCCTGGCCGTATTGCACATTGGTCGTCGCCAAAATGTTCAGATCACCTTCAAAGTAAGAACCAATCCGGGTGTCGTGCAGCGTGACGGTGGTGTTCACATCGCTGAATGTCGCCGCGAAATCACCCGAGAATGCCAAGGTTTGGTCGTCGCCGCTTGCGGAACCATTGCCGTCATCCCCATTGCCCGCCGCCGTCGCCACATCATCGGCCTTGTCCCCCATCAGCGATGCGGCAACCTCCACCGGCGCACCTTTGGAGCCGTCATTCACGCCCGTTTCCGCGGCATCATCACCGGCAGGTGCATCGGGGTCCTCGGGGGCTTGGTCTTTGGTTGAAGCGGTGCCTGCAACCAGTGCTGCCCCCAAGGTTTCCGCCCTGATCGTCAGATCATCGTGCAAGGTCCAACCTTGCGTGCCGATGATCGCAGCGGTATTGCGTGTCAAAAGGTTGATCGCGACGCCCAAAGACAGGCCCGTCTTGGCCCCTTTGATACCAGAACCCGCAAGCGTGACGATATCGCTTTTATCCGTGGCGCGCAGGATCGTTCCCTTGTCCCCGCGCATCGCGTAGGCGTCATTACCCAAGAGCGTGTCGGCCTGAAATGTGGTGATCGCGATACCAGCGGCCAACCCGCTGCCCGCGCCATCATTTTGCACATGGCTGCGCGCCACATTGACCAACAGCAAATCATTTTCAGAGGTTTGTTCAGACCCATGCAGTTGAAGATAAGTATAATCCGACAACAGCGCGGGGTCGGATACATGTGTAGAGGCCGAAGGCGTTACCGTGACAAGCGACAATGCACCGCCCCAACCGCCCTTTTCACCACCGGTTGACACACCGGGCGCACCAGCCCCAAAAATCAGATCGCCGGCGTTGCGCGCGGTGACATAGATCTTGGAGTCTTTGTCCAGTTCGTCAAAGCCCCCTGTGGTGTTCGGGTAGTAGCGTTCCGGTTCGATATTCGCATCTGCAATCGCAACATTCGCGTCAAGGTCGAGATTTATGCGGTTAATGTTGGCTCCAACCCCCACTTCGCTGCCGCGCCCGATAACCTCGCTCAGGAACATCCTGCTGTCGGTCGGTTTGACCTCTGGCGCGGTGTCGGCGTCTTCCGGCGTGTCGGCTGTGCCGGTATCGCCTGCGGGCTTGGAATCGGTTGCCGTTGCTGTGTCGCCATCCGCCACGCTGGCAAGTTTCCCTTTGGGTTTGTCGCCGGAACCACCAGCCACAGGCGTTGTCGATTTCGGCGTTATATTCTCAACCTTCAGCAACCCGGTCTTGGGGTCGCCCTCGCTCTTTTCCAGATCGGCGCGGTAGTCGTCCCACCACGTCCCAACCCCGGCCCGCCCGGGGGTTTACACAAAGACATTAACGGCAACCAGATCGACGTTGGAAACCGCCCTGGTGTCAGTATGTTTGGCAATAG
>NZ_JAKDLJ010000008.1 GCF_030452865.1 Pseudorhodobacter sp. | reverse complement strand
GGCTTGGCCCGACATTCCCACCGACGATGGGATTATGAGCCGGTCTTGCCGTGGTTCGGCGTGTTTCTGGTCGGGATGGCTGCGGCGCAACTGATGCTGTCATACGGCCCGCTAAAGCGCCGGGACGTGCCGCCCGCGTTGACGCGTGCGCTTTGGCCGGGGCGGCATTCGCTGGTGATTTATCTTGCGCATCAACCGATTCTGATCGCGCTGTTTTCCGCTATGGCGTGGTTAAACCGGTAGGTCGCGGCCGTCAGCAATCGCCTCCATCGTGATGTAGGAGGTGACGGTTTCAAGCTCCAGCTTCTCGGTCAGACGTTGATAGATGCGGTCAAATTCGTTCATATCGCCGGCGACAACTTTCAACATGTAATCGTAATCCCCCGCGATGCGATAGAAGTCGATCACATGCGGAATGTTCAGCACCTCACGCCGGAAAATCGCGAGCCAATCCTTGCTGTGATGACGGGTGCGGACCATCACGAACACCGTCAGCCCAAGGCCGATCTGATCCGCGTTCAGCCGCAATGTCTGGCCCTTGATCAAGCCAGAGTCTTGCAACACCTTCAACCGCCGCCAGCAGGCATTTTGCGAAAGCCCCACGGCTTCGGCAAGTTCGCGCTGCGTCAGGCTGGCATCCTGTTGCAGGTTGCGCAGAATCGCACGGTCAATCTGATCCAACTTATCGACTTTCATTCGATCATTTGACCCAATATTGGCTCACTTTGCAATGTAAAAAGGTGGGCCTTCCTCACGCTTACCTCTCTATGCTTAAGGAAATCAAAACAAACCGGAGCATGCCATGCCAACCGCCTTGGAAGATTTCGCGCAAAGCCTTGCCACCCCGAATATCGTCGCGGAGTTGCGGCAGGGTGTCATCGGTGAAGGGGTGGAATTTGACGGGCCGTTCGGCACGCAAAAGCTGCTTTACGCTGATTACGTCGCCTCTGGCCGCGCCTTGCAGCAGGTGGAGAGGTTCGTGATGGAGCGGGTTCTGCCCTTTTACGCCAACAGCCATACCGAGGCGTCGTATTGCGGCGCCGCAATGACGCGGATGCGGCGGGAGGCGCGGGCAATTATTGCGGAAAAATGCGGCGCCGATGATCGCTTTGCCACCGTTTTTGTCGGCGCCGGAGCAACTGCGGGCTTGAACCGGCTGGTGCATCTGCTTGGCGTCACCGAGGCGACCGCGCGGGGTGAAAACCCATTGGTACTGATCGGACCCTATGAGCATCATTCCAACATTCTGCCTTGGCGCGAAAGCGGGGCCGAAGTGCTGGAGATGCCGGAAGCCGCGAATGGCGGGCCGGATATGGCGGCACTCGAGGCTGCACTGATCGCTGCCAAGGGGCGGCGCATTGTCGGCGCGTTTTCGGCAGCGTCCAACGTGACGGGGATTGTGACCGATACCGACGCGGTGACGCGACTTTTGAAACGCCATGGCGCATTGGCGGTGTGGGACTATGCCGGTGGCGCGCCCTATTTGCCGATCGACATGCAGGCGGGAACCGATGCCGAAAAGGACGCCGTGGTGCTGTCGGCGCACAAGTTTCCGGGGGGGCCGGGTGCATCCGGTGTGATGATCCTGCGCAAAGCCGCCGTGTGTACGCGGCGGATGTTTCAGCCGGGCGGCGGTACGGTGAAATTTGTCTCGGGGTCCGGGCATGACTATAGCAACGATCTTGCAACGCGCGAGGAAGCGGGGACGCCGAATGTGGTGGGCGATATTCGCGCGGCTTTGTGCTTTCTGGTCAAAGCGGCCATCGGTCGGGCGCGGATGAACGCCCGCCATGCCGAGCTGCGCGCGCGGGCGTTGGCGGCTTGGCGCGCCAACCCAAATATCGTGCTGATGGGCAACCAAAATGCCGAGGCGCTGCCGATCTTTTCGTTCCGCGTGCGCGATACGGCAAAGGGTGGGTTTCTCCATCACCAGCTTTTTACCCGGCTGTTGTCGGATGCTTACGGCATTCAGGCGCGTGGCGGTTGCGCGTGCGCCGGACCCTACGCGCATCGGTTGCTCGGGATTGGGGAGGTGCAATCAGAGGCAATCCGCGCCGCCATCCTGCGCGGTGAGGAAATGGAGAAACCGGGCTGGACCCGGCTGAACCTTTCCGCACTGATGGATGACGCGAAGGCGGACCGGGTGATTGCGGCGGTGGATGCCTTGGCGCGCAACCCCTATCCGATGGCAGATGCCTATTGCTGTGACACCACCACCGCGCGATTCCAGCCTGCCGCTTGAAACCCGCCTGGTCTTTTTTGGATATTTGAACAGAGAAGACAGCAGTTTTGCAGCCGGTGGCGACCGTGCATGTTTGGGCGCAATCTGCGTTCCGAACAAGGAAAACCACTCCCCCCAACCCCGGTTTTCCCGCAGGTGGGAAGATCGCCGACATGCTACTGCCGCATCTGGGGGTGGTAAAATGTGTGTATGGGACACCAGCGCGCTCTGCATGACACAAATATCACGGCCCTGGTGCCGTTGCGTGCCACGGAAAACCATCCGCATGGCATGTGCCACAAAAAAGACAGAATTCATATCCTTTCGTATAGACTCGTGAGCTATTCTAAAGTATAGTCTAAGCCATAGGGCGAAAGATTACTTTTTATAAAGCAGCGCCGGTTTTTCGGCATGACGCCCCCCCGATGCCAGAGGTGCCGGGGGGGCGATTTTCGTTCATCGCAGGCGTCTTTCGCGGCACCGGATTTCATTGTCCCAGAATCTTGCGCGAACAGGCTGGACCTTCGTCGGGCGTGGCCTATAGTTGGCACCTGACCCACACCCAAAAGGCAATCTCGTGCCGTTAGATAGAGTGATGATCCGGCTTGAAGACGTGTCAAAATTCTTTGGCCCGTTTCAGGCACTTGCCGACATAAACCTGACCGTGCGGGAAGGCGAGCGCGTTGTCGTTTGCGGCCCCTCCGGGTCAGGCAAATCGACCATGATCCGCTGCATCAACCGGCTGGAGGAACATGACAGCGGCACGATCACCGTGGATGGAACCGTCTTGGGCGATGACACCAAGGACATTCGCGCCGTCCGGCAAGAGGTTGGGATGGTGTTCCAGCAGTTCAACCTGTTCCCGCATCTGACCGTGTTGGAGAATCTGACCATCGGGCCGATTCGGGTGCGCAAGATGGACAGGGCAAAGGCCGAGGCGTTGGGGCGGAAATACCTGGAGCGCGTGCATATCCCCGAGCAGGCCGACAAATACCCGGCCCAGCTTTCGGGTGGCCAGCAACAACGTGTGGCAATCGCGCGGTCGCTGTGCATGGAACCACGGGTCATGTTGTTCGATGAACCGACAAGCGCGCTTGACCCCGAAATGATCAATGAGGTGCTGGAGGTTATGGTTGCGCTGGCCGAAACCGGCATGACCATGATTTGCGTGACCCATGAGATGGGGTTCGCGCGCCGCGTGGCTGATACCATGGTGTTCATGGAAGCAGGCCGCATCGTGGAAACCTCTGACCCGCAGACATTTTTCAGCCAACCGAAAACCGACCGCGCCCGCATGTTCCTTGACCAGATCCTTGAGAGCATTAGGATGGCGACAGCGCGCCCCCGGTTGCAGAAACGGTTGAAGCGATTGCTCGGCGCGCATCCGGTGTCAATCGCGATTTACCTTTTGGTGATGTGGGGCCTGATTGAACTAGCGCTCAAGGGCTCCGCCGCGATGGGGTATAATTGGCAATGGTATCGGGTGCCGAAGTACTTTTTCACCGAGGGCGCAGACGGGATCACCATTGGTGCCATTCCCTGGGGGCTGGTGGGAACGCTTACGCTTTCCGGGTTGGCCTTTGCTCTTGCGTTCCTGATCGGGTTGGTAATTGCGCTGTTGCGTCTGTCGGATCTGATGGTGGGGCCAGCGGTGGCGCGCGTGTTTCTGGAAGTCATCCGCAACATGCCGCTTCTTGTGCTGCTTTATGTGTTTTACTATGTGTTCGGCCCGATCTTTGGCCTTGATCGCTATTCGGCTTCGGTCCTCTGCCTTGCCTTTTTCCATGGCGCGCTGATGTCCGAGATTTTTCGAGGTGGAATCAACGCGGTCGCCCGTGGCCAATGGGAAGCCGCAGAATCCATCGGCATGACCAAAGGGCAGATTTACCGCTATATCATTCTGCCGCAATCGGTGAAATTCATGCTGCCACCGATGACAAGCGAGGTGGTCAACATGATCAAATCATCCGCCATCGTCAGCGTGATCGCGGTGGTCGAACTGACGACCGTTGGCCGCAACATCATTTCCGACACCTATATGAGTTTTGAGATCTGGTTCACGATTGCGGCGGTTTACATGGCCGTGACCTTGATCATTTCCACTTTCGCCAGCTACCTTGAACGCCGCTACGCCGTCCGTGATTGAACCTGAAACCGAATGAGGGAGATAAACATGAAACTGACAAGAAGGATGATGACCGCCGCCATGGGCGCCGCACTTGCAGCGGCACTGGCTGTTCCGGCGAGCGCACAGGATGCGCGCGCTGACCTGTCCAAAACCAGCGTCATTGAAAGCATCAAGGAAGCCGGGGTCATCAAGATCGGCCTTTCGGTCTTTGTGCCATGGTCGATGCGCGACAAGAAGGGCGATCTGATCGGGTTTGAACTCGACGTGGGCCGCAAGCTGGCGGCAGATATGGGCGTTGATGCGGAATTTGTGCCAACCGCCTGGGATGGCATCATTCCGGCGCTGGTATCAGGCAAGTTTGACGTGATTATTTCGGGCATGTCGATCACCGCTGAACGCAACTTGACGGTGAACTTTTCTGACCCCTATGCCTACTCCGGGCTGACCATCCTGGCCAATACCGCGATGACCAAAGACTTGAAGACGCTGGAAGATTACAACAAGAAGGAAGTCACCTTCGCCGCCCGCCGTGGTGCGACCCCGGCAACAGTGATCCAGCAGTTGTTCCCGAACGCGACCCTTTTGCTGTTTGATGAAGATGGTGCCTCCACGCAAGAGGTTCTGAACGGCAATGCCCATGCCACCATGATGTCCGAACCCAGCCCCTCGGACGAGGTGCGCAAGCATCCCGAAACCGTCAGCATTCCCTTCAATCAAAGCTTCCTTGCCACGGGTGAGGCGTTTGCCTATCGCAAGGGCGACCCTGACGCGACCAACTTCTTCAACAACTGGATTGGCGTGAACTGGAAAAACGGTTGGCTTCAGGAGCGCAATGACTATTGGTTCAAGGGTAACGCCTGGGCTGATCAGGTCGATCAATAATATCTGGTTCTGGCCCGGTGATCTCGCCGGGCCAAGCTTTCCGGGGGCAGGATGCGCAAAACGAGCCGCAATAAATTTCATTGGCTGGATTTCCTGATCCTCGCGGTTCTGGTCGCGTTCTTTTCGGTCATCTGGTTTCGCATCGAGGGCACGCTCAACTATAAATGGCAATGGCACCTGATCCCGAACTACATCCTGCGCTATGATGCCGATGACGGGCGCTATGTCGCCAATGTGCTGCTGCAAGGTCTGTTCAACACCATCCGCATCACGCTTTATGCCAGCATTCTCGCGGTCATCCTTGGCGCGGCTTTGGGCATCGCGCGCACGGCGCAGAACCTTGCGATCCGCATGCTGGCCCGCACCTATCTGGAGGTGTTGCGCAATATTCCGCCCGTTGTTGTGGTCTTCATCTTCTTCTTTTTCCTGTCCGAGCAACTGATCGCCGCGCTTCACATGGAACGCTGGGCGAGGGGTATCGCAAGGTCCGACAACACAGCAATCTGGGAGTTCTTCTTTGGCGACATGCGGCGCTTTCCATCACTGGTTTCCGGTGTGATCGTGTTGGCGCTGTTCGAATCCGCCTTCGTGGGAGAGATTGTGCGCGCCGGCATCCAGTCCATCCCACGCGGTCAACGGGAGGCTGCACGCTCCATCGGGATGACTTGGATGGATGAGATGCGCTTCATCGTGCTGCCGCAAGCCCTGCGCAAGGTGCTGCCGCCGCTGTCCAACCAGTTCATCTCCCTGATCAAGGATTCCTCGATCATTTCTCTGATCTCGGTGCAGGAACTGACCTATAAAACGGTGGAACTTGTGGCGTCGACGCGGATGATATTTGAATCCTGGATCACCACCGCAGGCCTCTATTTCATTCTCTGTTTCAGCCTTTCACTGCTGTTTCGACGACTCGAAACCCAAAAAGGACGCCGATGATGGCAAAAGAAGTCATCACTCCCATTACCCAGGCGCTTGCCGATGGCACGTTGACGCGGGCGGAGCTGCGGGATTTCATGGCCCGCTCCAACGCGCCGGCTTTCCGGCATCTGGCGCTTTGGCTACTGGTTCTGGCTTGCACCGGAACGCTGGTTTACCTAACGCTTGGATCATGGTGGCTGCTGCCCGCGATGTTCGTACATGGGGTTGTGCTGGTGCATCACTTCTCGCTTCAGCATGAATGCGTGCATTATACGGTGTTCCGGACCCGCAAATTCAACGATTATGCCGGGATTGTCTGCGGCTGGATTATCGGCTTGCCGCATCAGTTCTTTCGTTATGAGCATTGCGACCACCACACTTTCACCCAACTCAGCGGTGAAGACCCCGAACAGATCCCGTTGCCGAAAACCATATGGGGTTATCTGTGGTATATTTCCGCGATCCCCTATTGGCGAACCAAGCTGGGAGAGATTTCGCGCCACGCGATGGGCCGTCTGACGGAAGCGGAGCGGGAATTCGTGCCGAAAGTGGCCGAAACCACGCTGATCCGCGAGGCCCGCGTGATGGTTGCGGTTTACGCAGCGGTATTTCTGGCAATGCTGGTCTTTCAATGGTGGGCGCCCTTGTGGTTCTGGCTGATCCCGCTGATTCTGGGCGAACCTGTGATGCGCTTTATCCGCATGACCGAACACGTCGGCCGCCCCAACGTGGCGCAGATGATGGACAACACCCGCACCAACCTCGTTTCCGCCCCGATGCAGTTTTTGTGCTGGAACATGAATTACCACGCGGAGCATCACTATGCCTCTTCGGTTCCCTTTCACGCCTTGCCGCGGCTGCATGAAAAGTTGAAGGGCCATGTCTATGTCGAACCGGGCGGCTATCTGGGTGCGCATCGCGATATCATCGCGCAGCTTGTGGGTCGCAAACCTCGGACCGATGCATGAGTTGGACCGACCTGATTGCCGTTTCCGCATTGGAAAGGGGCTGGGTAACGCCTGCTTCCCTCGGCCCGCGCCGTTTGGCGGTTTATGATACCCCAAGCGGGGTGCATGTGTCGCTTGCACTGTGCAATCATGCTGGGGCGAACCTGTGTGACGGCTATTTTGACGAGTATGTTATTGAATGCCCGCTGCATCAGGGCGCGTTCGACGTGCGCGATGGCAAGCCGGTTTCTGCGCCCGCCACCCGCCCGATGAAAGTTTTTGCAGCGCGGGTTCAGGCGGGTATCGTGCAAATCGACGTATAGGCATTAGAAGGCCTAATGGCCGCCATTAAGCAATAGAAATTGCACGGATTTTCAAAGCGGCTAAAGTGGCATACCTCTGGACCACACTTTTGGGCCGGTCTTGCATGGTTACCGATGAATATGCCGCAATCCATTTTGTTCGATCTTGCTGTCAACAACCTGCTGACACATTGCGCACGCCTACGAGCAGGCGACAGACTGCAGATTGTCGCCGAAAGCGCGGAATTTGGCTATTTCGACGGGATCACTGCGCGACAGGTTGCACAGGCGGCACAGGCGCGGGGGATTGAAACCTCGCTTGTGATGGTGCCATTCCGAGAGGTGATCAAACCGATCAGCGATCACGATGCCGCATTGATGGCCGCCGCAACCTGCACGATCTTTTTCGCCCGACTTGGCGACCAGATGCGGTTTCGCGCACTTCCCGCCGAAACCAGCGCAATCGTCTGCTATACATTGGACATGGCTTCTTTCTGCTCCACCTACGGTGCCGCACATTATGCGGCCTATGAGGCGTTGAAATACGCGATTGACGATATGGTCAGTACAGCGTCGGATTTGTCAGTGACCTGCCCCCTTGGCACAGATTTTCGCGGCCCCGGTCCCGGCACCGCCCTGAAGGACCGAGGTGATGTCAGCATCAAGCGTTTCCCGATGTCAGTCTTTGCCCCGGTTCCCGCAGCGCGATTTTCGGGGCGCGCGGCACTGGCCGGGTTCCTGATGGGCACCGGGTCGCGCTATTACGCACCCTATGGCTGCGCCCTGCTCGCCCCGCTTTTTGCATGTTTCAAAGATGGTCGCCTGACCCATTTCGAAGGCCGCCCCGATGATGTCGCACGCGCCAATGGCCATGTTGCAGACATCGCCGCGCGATTTGATCTGGACGCGCTGGCGGTTCATTCGTGGCACGCAGGCATCCACCCTGGTTGCGCCCACCCGCTGCCCGTGCATGAGGATTACCTGAAATGGAGCGGCGCCGCCTTTGGCAACCCGCGCGTGCTGCATTTCCACACATGCGGCGCTGAACCACCGGGGGAGATTTCGTGGAATGTGATTGATCCCACAATCCGCATCGACGGTGTGCCCGTATGGGAAAACGGGCGGCTTTACCCTGACCGTGTTCCGGGAGGAGCGGAGATTCTGGCCCGCTACCCCTGCGCGGCGGCAAGTTTTGCCCATCCGGCGCTGGATATCGGCGTTGACCTGTCGCGGCTTTTGCCTGCCTATACCTGACACCATTTCCCAAGACGAAAGGCGCGCCCATGTTTTCCGGTGATTACCCCCTGAACTGTTGGTATGTCGCAGGCCGTAGCGAAGATTTCAGCCACGATCTGAAGGCAATGCGGCTTTTCGGACGGCAGATGGTGTTTTTCCGCCGCACAGATGGTTCCCCCGCGGCGCTGGAAGATGCCTGCCCGCATCGCAAGCTGCCGCTATCCATGGGCAAGCTGGACGGTGATACTGTGGTTTGCGGTTATCATGGGTTGACGTTTGATGGTTCTGGCAGCTGCGTTGCTGCGCCAACGCAACCCCAGAGCATCCCAAAACGGGCGCGGGTTCACAGCTATCCGCTGATCGAACGCTATGGCTTTGTCTGGATCTGGCCGGGGGATGCAGCGCAGGCGGACGCCGAAAAGCTGCTGAAAATCCCGAATTTCGACAACCCCGCATGGGGCAAAACCGCGCGCGGCTCCCTATCCATCGGCTGCAATTATCTGTGGGTCGTTGATAACCTGCTGGACCCCAGCCATGTCGCTTGGGTTCATGTCACCTCCTTCGCGGGGGCGGGCACCGACAACGCGCCGTTGGATCTGGAGGAAGGCGCCGACCGCGTGATCGTGTCGCGCTGGATATATGACGCCCCCGCCTCACCCTATTACCAGCCGTTCCTGACGTTTGAGGGCAATTGCGACCGCAAACAGCATTACGAATGCCGCTTGCCCGCGATTGCGATCAACGGCTCCATCTATACCCCCGTTGGCACCGGTGGCAAAGATGAGGACTTGCCAGATGATGCGCTGCGCAACTTTTCCTATAACTTCATGACGCCAGTGGACGCGGAAAATACGCTGTATTTCTGGTTCCAGCATTGCAACGCGATTCCCGGCAATCCCAGCATGGCCGAACGGATGTTTGCCGGTGCCACCATGGCCTTCAATGAGGATAAGGAGATTCTGGAAGCGGTACAGCGCGGCATGGCGGACCCCGAAAGCCCCACCCTCAACCTCGGCCTCGATGCCGGGGCGATGCGGTTTCGCAAGCTGGTGGAACGGATGATCGCGGCGGAACGGGCTTAGGTCGGGGGTTCACCCCGACCTCCAGCCTCACTCCGCGGCCAATGCCTCGGCCTTTTCCACCCGCACGGCAGAATATTTGAACTCCGGTATCTTGCCGTAAGGATCAATCGCCGGATTGGTCAGAATATTCGCCGCCGCCTCCACAAAGGCAAAGGGCAGGAACACCATATCCTCCGCCACCGCCCGATCCGCCCGCGCCATGATCACGATGCTGCCGCGCCGGGTGGAGAGACGCACATGCTGGCCGGGTTCTACCCCCAACCGCCGCAAGGTTTTGGGATGCAGCGAGCAATTCGCCTCCGGCTCCACCGCGTCGAGCACCTTTGACCGTCGGGTCATCGACCCGGTGTGCCAATGTTCCAACTGCCGCCCCGTCGTCAGAACCATCGGGTATTCGGCATCCGGTGTTTCATCGGGTGGGATGATCGAAGCAGGCGTAAACTTTGCCCGCCCATTGGCGCGCGGGAAACCATCGGCAAACACAATCGCTTGGCCGGGATCGGTTTCGGACAGGCTCGGATAGGTGACGCAGCCTTCGCGCTCCAACCGATCCCAAGTGATATTGTCGAGCGAGCGCATATTCAGCTTCATTTCCGCGAACACTTGCGACGGATGCGTGTAGGGCCAGTTCAACCCCAGACGGTTCGCCAGATCGACCGTGATCGCCCAATCCTCTCGCGCTTCGCCCGGTGGTTTGACCGCTGGGCGACCCATCTGCACCTGTCGATTGGTATTCGTCACCGTGCCGGATTTTTCATAAAACGCCGCTGCTGGCAGGATCACATCGGCATAATTCGCGGTTTCAGTCAGGAAGATATCCTGCACCACCAAATGCTCCAGCTTCGCCAACGCCGCCCGCGCGTGGGTGACATCGGGGTCCGACATCGCCGGGTTTTCGCCCTGAATATACATGCTGCGAATGGTGCCTTCATGCACGGCGTCCAGAATTTCGGTCACCGTCAACCCTTTTTCGGCGCTGAAATCATCCGATCCCCAGACCGAGGTAAACGCCGCGCGCACCGCATCCGAGGTCACGGTCTGATAGTCCGGCAGGAACATCGGCACCAAACCGGCATCCGATGCGCCTTGCACATTGTTTTGCCCACGCAACGGGTGCAACCCCGAACCGGGTCGACCGACCTGCCCGGTCATCAGCGCAAGGCTGATCAAACAGCGCGAATTGTCGGTGCCGTGGGTGTGCTGTGACACGCCCATGCCCCAGAAGATCATCGCCGCTTTTGCCCCCGCAAAGGTGCGGGCCACATCACGCAACACCGCTGCCGGAATGCCGCAAATTGCTTCCATCTTTTCCGGCGAAAAATCAGCCAGATGCGCCTTTTCTGCCTCCCAATTCTCGGTATAGGCGTCGATATACTGTTGATCATACAGCTTTTCTTCCACGATCACATGCATGATCGCGTTCAGCATCGACACATCCGCACCGGGGCGGAATTGCAGCATATGGCTGGCAAAGCGCCGCAAGCCGACGCCGCGCGGGTCCATCACGATCAGCTTGCCGCCGCGTTTGGTAAACTGCTTGAAGAAGGTCGCCGCAACCGGGTGGTTTTCCACCGGGTTGGCCCCGATCACGATGGCGACATCGGCATTTTCAATCTCATTGAACGTCGCGGTCACCGCACCAGAACCAACATTTTCCATCAGCGCCGCGACCGATGACGCATGGCAAAGCCGCGTGCAGTGATCGACGTTGTTATGCTTGAACCGCTCGCGGATCAGTTTTTGGAACAGATACGCTTCCTCATTGGAGCATTTGGCCGACCCGAACCCAGCCACCGCCTCCCCGCCATGCGCCTGCGCCTGTTTCGCCATGCCCCCAGCGGCGAAATCCAGCGCCTCTTCCCATGTCGCTTCGCGGAAATGGGTCGCTAGATTGCCGGGATCGACGTTCAGACCTTTCGGCATATCCGGCTTGCGAATCAATGGTTTGGTCAGACGGTGCGGGTGGTGGATATAGTCATAACCAAAGCGCCCTTTGACACAAAGCCGCCCCTCATTCGCCGGGCCGTTGATGCCTTCGACATATTTCACCTTACCGTCTTTGACCTTCAGCGAAACCTGACAGCCGACACCGCAGAACGGGCAGATACTGTTCACCTCCGTGTCAAAATCCGCGCTGTCGCCATGTTGCGCATCGTCCAACACGGTTGCGGGCATCAGCGCGCCAGTCGGGCAGGCCTGCACACATTCGCCGCAGGCAACACAGGTGCTAAGGCCCATCGGGTCGGCCATATCGAAGGTTGGAAAGGCATCATGCCCCCGGCCCGACATGCCGATCACGTCATTCACCTGTACCTCACGACAAGCGCGCACGCAAAGGCCGCAAGAAATGCAGGCATCCAGATTGACCCGCATCGCAACATGGCTGTCATCCAAGAGCGGGATGCGCCCCTCGTCCATCTTCGGGAACCGGCTGATCCCCACGCCCGTCAGCGCCACCATATCCGCCATATGGGAGGACACATCACGCGCCACCTCCGGCTGATCGGTGACCAGCATTTCCACCACCATCTTGCGCGCGGCTTTGGCGCGGGCGGACGCGGTATGCACCACCATCCCCTCAACCGGTTCGCGGATGCAAGAGGCGGCAAGCACCCGCTCGCCCTCAATCTCCACCACGCAGGCGCGGCAGTTGCCATCGGGGCGATAACCGGGCGCTGGTTTGTGGCACAGATGCGGGATGATCAGCCCGCGCCCATTGGCGACTTCCCAAATTGTCAGGCCGGAATCGGCAGTGACTTCTTTGCCGTCGAGGGTGAATTTAACCGACATCACACATCCTCCGGGAAATGTTGCATCACAGATTTGATCGGGTTGGGCGCAGCTTGCCCCAGCCCGCAGATCGAGGCGTCGATCATCACTGCCGAAAGTTCGGTCAGCAACGCCTGATCCCATTTTTCCGCCTGCATCAGCTTGACCGCCTTTTCGCAACCAACCCGGCAAGGGGTGCATTGGCCACAAGACTCCGCCTCAAAAAACCGCAGCATGTTCAGCGCCGCCGCCCTTGGGCTGTCGTGATCCGACAAGACCACCACGGCCGCCGAGCCGATAAAGGTGCCATGCGGTTGCAACGTATCGAAATCGAGCGGGATGTCGTTCATCCTCGCGGGCAGCAGCCCCGAGGAAGGCCCACCGGGTTGATATGCCTTGAAGGCGTGGCCGTCCAGCATCCCGCCCGCCGCGTCGATCACATCCATGATCGTCGATCCCGCTGGCAACAAATGCACACCTGGTTTTTTTACCCGACCGGACACAGAATAAGACCGCAACCCCTTGCGCCCGTTCTTTTCAACGCCGCTGAGGATCTCCGGTCCTTCGCGCAGCACACGGGCGACCCAATGCAGGGTTTCGACGTTATGCACCAAGGTCGGACGGTCGAAAATTCCGACTTGCGCCACGAACGGCGGGCGGTGGCGGGGCATGCCGCGCTTGCCTTCGATGCTTTCGATCATCGCGGATTCCTCGCCGCAGATATAAGCGCCTGCACCCCGGCGCAGGTCAATGAAGCCCGGTTTGGCAAGGCCCGCCGCTTCCAGCGCCGCGATTTCATCGGCCAGAATATGCAGCACGGCGGGGTATTCGTCGCGCATATAGATATAGACCCGCTCCGCCCCTACGGCCCAAGCGGCGATGAGCATGCCTTCAAGGAAAAGATGCGGGGTGCGTTCAAGGTAATAGCGGTCTTTGAAGGTGCCGGGTTCGCCTTCATCGCCGTTGACCGCCAGATAGCGCGGTCCGGGATTGGCGCGCACAAAGCCCCATTTCTTGCCAGACGGGAACCCCGCACCCCCAAGCCCGCGCAAGCCGGAGGCGAGAACGGTTGCCTGCACGGCTTCCCAATCGCCCGTCTTGCGCAGTTCTGTCAGTTTGGCATATCCGCCTTTTGCCTGATAGGCTGCCAGCCCCTCATAGACCGGGATTTTCGCCTGGGTGTCATGCGCCGCAATCGCCGCCTGCACCTTTTCCGGCGTGGCGTGGTCGATGTGGTGATGCCCCAGTTCCAGCACCGGCGCAGTATCGCAACGCCCCATGCACGGCGCACGCAAAACGCGAACCTGTGCCGGGTCATGCCCCGCACTCAGCGCCTGAAACAGTGCCTCTGACCCCGCCAGTTCGCAGGAAAGCGAGTCGCAGACACGGATGGTCAGGTCGGGCGGCGAAAGCTCATTTTCGCGCACCGGGTCGAAATGCGCATAGAAGGTGGCGACTTCCCAAATCTCCGCCATCGAAAGGCGCATTTCTTCGGCCAAAGCCCGCAGATGGGCGGCGGAAAGCTGACCGTATTCATCCTGGATCAGGTGCAGAAATTCAATCAGCAGGTCACGGCGACGCGGGCGGTTGCCCAGCAGCGTCTTGATCTCGGCCCAAGCGCCATCCTCCAATTGGCGGCCCTTGGTGCCGCGCCGCCCTTTGCCCTTGCCGGATTTCCAGATGCCGTCTTGCTGATCCAGTGCCATTCTTTGCCCTTTCGCGATCCTGCTTTGGTCCGAGGCTTTCCCGGACAATCGGCCTGATCCGGCAACGGGTAACACCCGGTTGGGGGGAGGAGGCGTAGACTTCATGTTCTGTCACTCTGCCGATCAAAGCAATAGACAGGCCACGGCATTTCACCTAACGAAAGCGTCATGGCGGATGATGACCTTCCAGAAGAAACACTTGATGCAAGGGGGTTGCTGTGCCCGCTTCCCGTGCTGAAGGCGCGCAAGCGGCTGAAGGCGATGGTCCGAGGGGCGGTTTTGCGTGTGCTGGCGACAGACCCCGCCGCCGTGATCGACATTCCGCATTTTTGCACCGAGGCCGGGCATGTCTTGGTCGAGATGACTGAAAGCGATGGTGCGCAGATCTATGTGATTCGCCGGGGTTGAGGGGGGGCCGATCGCGGGGGCATCGAGCCCCCTTGATCGGCATTCCCATGGACAGCGGCAAGAGTCGCCCTTTTGCGCACTCTGATCCCCTTTTGATTGCACGGAAAGTGGATATTTGGGCAGAGAAGAATGGCAAACGGCGTATCAGAACAACCCCAAGCCGGAATAGGGCAGAAACTGCACCGGGTCACCGGGAACAATTGTCATTGCATGGTCGGGCAACTCCACCAACCCCGTGGCCCATGACAAGCCGGAGATACGACCTGACCCTTCGGACGAAAACACCTCAACCCGGCCATCACCGGTCGTTCGGGCGCGCAGATACTCACGACGACCTGCCTTTTTGTCCTTTTGGAACGCTGAGGGCAGCGTGACGCGTTGCGGTTCCGCCCAGCCCGCCCCCGACAGCGCCCAAAGCGCCGGGCGTGCGAAGATCAAGGCGCAAGTCAGGGCGGCGACGGGGTTGCCCGGCAAGCCGAACACCGGAACACCGTGCCACAAAGCGAGAGCCAGGGGCCGGCCCGGTTTCATCGCGATGCGCCAGCTTGACAGCGTGCCTTCGGCGCAGAGCAGGCGCGAGACGTGATCCTCATCCCCCGCTGACGCCCCACCGGAGGTCAAAATGACATCGGTTGCAGTTGCTGCCGCATCCAGCCGGTTCCGGATCAGGTCGGTAGCATCGCGGACATGGCCAAGGTCCACCGCGTCGAACCCCCAACCTTTTGCGAGTGCCAGCAGCATTGGACGGTTGGCGTCATAGATCTGATGCGGGGCGGCATGCGCGGTTACGATCTCATCTCCGGTTGAAAGTACGCCGACACGCAAGCGACGATAGGCGCGGGCGGTGTGTACTCCGGTTGCAGCCAAAAAGGCGATGTCCGGGGCGCGCAGGTGGTGGCCCCGGCGGAGCGCAATATCGCCCGCCACAATATCTTCGCCAGCGCGGCGGGTATTGGCGCGGGGTCTGATCGGGCCATCAAAGGCAATGACACCATTGCCGATGGCGCAATCCTCCTCCAGCACCACGGTATCCACACCTTTCGGCAACACTGCTCCGGTCAGGATACGAATAGCGTGGCCCATCGGCACCTGCCCTACGAACGGCTGGCCGGCGGCGGAGCGCCCGTTGAGCAAAGGCAATTGGCAAATGCCCGCTCCCGTTGCTGCATGGGCGAATCCATAGCCGTCCACGGCGGAATTCGGCTGTGGCGGATTTGAGCGCAACGCCCGCGTGTCTTCGGCCAGCACGAGGCCAAGCGCTTGAACCAACGGCACACTGGTGCATTCGGTAACCGGCCGCAAGACCGAGCGTAGCCGGGCCAGCGCCTCCTCCACCGGCACCCATTCCACGCCCTGTGGCATCGCAAAGCAATCATTGCGCAGCCGGGGCGGCACCAACGGCACCTGCAAGGCAGCGGCACAACCCGCGCCGAGATACCAGCCTTCGGATCGCAGCACTTCAGGCGGTTGATCGGGGGCCATAAGTCGCGACAGCCCACCATCCAGCGCCAACCGCAAGAACGCCTGTGCATGGAGCCGGACCTGAGCTTCGTCGGTCACCATGCCCTCGATCACCGCCGCTGCAACTTCTGCTTTCAGCATTGAAAGATAGGCCTCGGCAATTACCACGGGGGCGGTGTCAGTGGGCTCCAGCGGCCAGACCGCAATGCGACCGGGGTGCATGGCGCGCAAGCGGTGCAGCATCGGGATGCCGGTCAGGGTTTGCGCACCGACGGCCCCGGCCCCGGCAAGCTGCCACAGGGTTTTCGGCTTGAGGTGGTTTTCATGCCCTGCCAGTTCAGCCTGACGAAACACGGCCAAACCTTCGGGCGGCTCCGGTTTCAGTTTGGGCAGATCGGCGGTTTCGAGCTTCATGCCATTGCCCCAGAATGGGCCTTGGCCGGGGAAATGGCGGTTCATTTCAGCCGCGACATCGCGGTAGTTCGTGACATTCTTCGGCGTGTCGGTAACGCGCGCAGCGAGCCAATCCCACAAAGCCAAGGCGTGGGTTTCGCCGGTGATCCGCCGGGCCAGCCCTTGCGGCGCACCAAAGGCGAAATCGCAAGCCAGCAGCAGGCTTTCGCCCGTATCGAGACTTTGCGCAATCAAGGCCGCCAATCGCTTCTCCGCCGCATGGCGCGTGGCAATGTTTTCCGCCGTTGTGCCGGTAGGGGTGGCGATCCCGATCCATATGGAGTCCTTGCCCATGGTGGGCTTGCCCGCCGCTGACCAATCCAGCACGATGACGCGATCAAAGCTCACAGCCCCACCTCCCGCAGGATGAAATCCGCTATGGCGACAGTATCATCGAGATGAAACAGCGGGCAGCCCACGACCGGGCTTGCATTCGAGGCAACCGCGTGAATCGTCGCGTTATCCGGGGCGATCAGCGGGTGGCCGGTTTCCTGCCGATGCGCTTCGACCTTTGGATGGGGGGCGAATTTGTAGCCCTCGATCAGCACCAGATCAACAGGATCAAGCCGCGCCAACAGCACATCCAGTTCAGGCTCCTCTGCGCCGCGCAATTCGGTCATCAATGCCCAGCGAACGGGTGAGGCGACCAGAACCTGCGCCGCACCAGCCTGCCGGTGGCGGTAACTGTCGCGGCCCGGATGATCCACATCCGCCGCGTGATGCGCGTGTTTGATGGTGGATACGGTGAAACCGCGCCGTGTGATTTCCACGATCAACCGTTCCACCAGTCCGGTTTTGCCTGCGTTTTTCCAACCTGTGACTCCGTAAAGTTTCATCGCCCCCCCAACAGGTCTTGCGCACGAAGCAAATCCTCGGGCGCGTTGATGTTGAAGAACGGATCATAGGGCGTGCTGGCAAATTCGGCTTGACCTGCATCATGGCTTTGCGTCCAAAGCACAATTTTCCGCAGACCGCCTTGCAAGGCAGTGCGCAGATCGTCACGCAGCGCCACAGGCCAAAGGCCAAACGTGGGTTGGCGCTGCATCCTCCCGGTCGCATCAGCGCTGGCGGCAAGGCAAAGACCGCTTGGCCCGGCATGAGCTTGCAAGCGCGCCACGAGATCGGCGGGAAAGAACGGGGTATCGGCGGCAGCAGTGATAATTGCGGATGCCCCAAAGCCCGCCGCCCAATCCAAGCCCGCCAAGACCCCCGCCAAGGGACCGGGATGATCGGGCAAGCTGTCGGGCAGAATGGGCAGCCCAAATTCGGCCAGACGGGTCGCATCACCATTGGCATTAATGGCGAGAGGATCACATTGCGCAGCCAAACGGGCGATCACATGGTCGATGATCCGCCGTCCCGCCACCATGCGCAGGCCTTTGTCGCCGCCACCCATGCGGGTTGCACGGCCACCGGCTAGGATGACGCCGGGGAGGGTCATGCAGAACCTCCCGCCGCACGCCATGCCTGCAATTGTGCGAAATCCGTTTCAATTTCGGTGAACGCGGAAATGGGGATCGGCATGCCCGCACCGGGAATTCCCACAAGCACCACGGAATTATCGCGCGCCAATATATGCACAGCGCGCCATTCACAGCGACTTTCCTCTGCGTCTGATCGGGTGTGTATGCTCTGCGCGTCGAATGTCACTTCCGATGTCGTTCCTGCCGGCAACTCCACCACCGCGCGCATGCGCCAGCTCGCCGGCAAGCCTGTCAACAACAACATCCCCCAGCCCAAAACTCCGCCAAGAAAAATCAATCCAATTGGAAGCGGATGGCCCTTAGTCAGAATACTATGAACCATCCAAATAACAGCAAACACACCAAAAATCATCAAAACTTGAGCCGCAGTCGTGATCACTTTGAAAAAACCCCGTGGCCTCGACGTCATCAGTGCCGGGATCAGAAAGGCATTCGCCTCGCGCAGATCATTCGCCGAGACATGGTAGCTTAGCCTGATCTGCGCGGCGCTGCCGTTGTTAGGCACATCGGTCATGGTTAAAACTCACTCGTCATCCGCGGCCGCTTTGCGGCTATGCTTGCGCCCTTCTTCGGCCTGTGTTGCCGGGTCGGCATCGCGGATCAATCGCCCCTCCCCCGCAAGACAAACGAAGCGTTGGCCGCGCATCCGGCCAATCAGTGTCAGCCCTACCTGGCGCGCAATCTCCACCCCCCAAGCGGTGAAGCCGGAGCGGGAGGCCAGAACCGGAATCCCCATCAGCGCCGTCTTGATCACCATTTCAGAGGTGAGCCGCCCAGTGGTATAAAGGATCTTGTCTGCCGCCGGGATACCATGCTGGAACATGAAGCCGCTGATCTTGTCTACTGCGTTATGACGCCCAACGTCTTCCATATAAACCAATGGCTTTTCCTCAAAACATAGGGTCGTGCCGTGAATCGCCCCTGCCTCCAGATAAAGCGATGGAACGGTGTTGATCTGATGCGCCAGCGCGTAGAGCCATGAGGTGCGGACAGCGGTTTGAGGCAGGGTCAACCCTTCCAAGCCTTCCATCATATCACCGAAAACCGTGCCCACCGCACATCCCGAGGTGCGGGTTTTCCTCTTCACCTTGTCTTCATAGCTGGTCTGGCGCGTGGTGCGGACGACGACGGTTTCAACCTCCTCATCATAATCAATGGCGGTGACAATATCATCGCCCCGCAGCATGCCCTGATTGCGCAGAAAACCAAGGGCGAGGTATTCCGGGTAATCCCCGATTGTCATTGCCGTCACGATTTCCTGCGCGTTCAGGTAGATCGTCAGCGGCCGTTCCTCCACCACCGAAAGCGTCACCTCCGCCCCGGTTTGATCGGTGCCGGAAATCCGCCGCGTCAGGCGCGGGTCATTCGGGTTTGGCAGGATCGGGAAGGCGGGTATCATCGCAGTACTTTCATCGGCCTGCGGTATCTTGTATGCCCGGTTCAGCAGTTGCAAGGGGGCGGCGATGCTCGGTTATGTCACAGGTGGGATGCGCGGTCAGGCGGATAGCGTGCTGGCCGAAGTGGCGACGACGTTGCGCGCCGAAGGTGTGGCGCTTGCAGGTGTCGTGCAGGTGAATGAGACGTTTGACCCGAACCGTGCCTGCCATATGGATCTGCATGTATTAAGCGGGGACCGGATCATCCGCATCAGCCAGAACCTTGGCAGCCTGTCGAAAGGCTGCCGCCTTGACCCGGCAGGGTTGGAACAGGCGGTGGGTCTGGTCGAACAGGCGTTGGAGGCAGGGCCGGACCTGCTGATCATCAACAAATTCGGCAAGCAGGAGGTGGATGGCCGCGGCTTTCGCCCTCTGATCGGCAGGGCACTGGCCGAGGGCATTCCGGTACTGACCGCAGTTCCGGAAGGCCACCTGGCGGAATTTGAGGTTTTTGCAGAAGGGATGGGCTTGCGGCTGGCGTGCGATCCGACCGGTATTCTGGCTTTTTGCCGGGAGCACCGCCGCGCGAACGCCACCGTTCAAGCTGGAAAACCCGCCTAACCCCTGCCGATGAATGGCATGGCACTTGCCATCACAGTCATGAATTGCACATTTGCCGCCAATGGCAGACTCGCCATGTGCAGGACAGATGTTGCGACGTGTTCCACATCCATCACAGGCTCTGACGCTGTGACGCCGTTGGCCTGCGGCACACCCTTGGTCATCGGCATCGCCATATCGGTCAGTGCATTGCCGATGTCGATCTGCCCGCAGGCGATGTTGAAGGGCCGACCATCCAGCGACAAGCTGCGGGTCAGGCCGGTGATCGCGTGTTTTGACATCGTGTAGGGCACCGAACCGGGGCGCGGCACATGTGCCGATATCGAGCCATTGTTGATGATCCGCCCGCCCATCGGGGCCTGTGTCCGCATCTGCCGAAAGGCGGCACGGGCGCAAAGGAACATACCGGTGATGTTGATGTTTGAGAGGCGGAGCCAATCCTCCACCTTGATATCGTCGATCAATGTGGAGGGGAGCGAAATCCCCGCGTTATTGAACAATGCGTCGATGCGGCCCCAAGTGGTTGCGGCTTCGGAAAATGTCGCATCCACCTGTGCCGGATCGCTGACATCGACGGGCAACACAAGCGCGTTGGCGTGACCAGCCGCAGTTGACGCAAGAGTTTCAACGCGGCGGCCCAGCATTGCGACCCGCCAGCCCGCGTCAAGGAAAGCGCGCGCCGTCGCGCGGCCGATACCAGAACCCGCGCCGGTAATTATGATGGTGCTTTGCGGCATGGACGGCCCCTAATGGTTGTCGCGCGGCAGATCCTTCACCACGCGATGATAGCTGGTGGCAAGTTCCAGACAGCCACCTTCGGCAAGTTGGCCAACATGGGTTCGGTAAATCTCCTCCCACGGGGTCTGGTGATGGATTTTAGGCGCCACCCATCCGGCGCGGCGTTTGGCCCATTCGGCATCCGGCACCAGCGCGTTGAGCGTTGCGGCGTTCAGATCAAGCCGCACAGCGTCACCGGTTTGCAGCAGAGCCAACCCACCGCCCACCACCGCTTCCGGCGATGCGTTCAGGATCGAGGGGCTTTCAGAAGTGCCGGATTGGCGACCGTCGCCCACGGTTGGCAGGTGGTTGATGCCAACATGAATCAATGCGTCCGGTGGCTGCATATTCACCACTTCGGCAGAGCCGGGATAGCCGACGCAGCCGACATTGCGGACGAACAGGATACAGTTTTCGTCGATGTTCAGCGCGGGGTCATTGATGCGGTCGTGGTAATCCTCTGGGCCTTCGAACACGATCGCGCGGGCCTCATGAATGTTTTCCGCGCCGGGATGCGACAGAAAACGATTGCGGAAATCTTCGGAAATCACGCTGGTTTTCATCAATGCGCTGTCAAACAGATTGCCCGACAGCACCAGAAAGCCCGCATTCTGCCGCATCGGCGCGGCGTAGGGCCGGATTACATCCGGATCGCGACTGCGCCACTGGCCGACGGTTTCCGACACCGGCTTGCCCGCAGCCGTCATCGCATCGCCATGCAACCGGCCCGCCGCATAAAGTTCGCCCATGATCGCGGGCACACCGCCGGCGCGGTAGAAACTTTCACCAAGGTATTTCCCGGCCGGTTGAATATTGGCCAAAAGTGGCACGTCAAAGCCGATCTTCTGCCAATCGGTCACATGCAATTCCACCCCCGCATGGCGCGCAATGGCTTGCAGATGCGGCGGCGCGTTGGTGGAACCGCCGATGGCAGAATTGACGACAATGGCATTTTCAAACGCCTTGCGGGTCAGAATGTCCGAAGGTTTCAGGTCTTCCTCCACCATCTCGACAATCCGCTTGCCGGTGGCATAGGCCATCGCCATTCGCTCCCGGAATGGCGCGGGAATGGCGGCGTTGCCGGGAAGCGACATGCCCAGCGCCTCTGCCATGGCGTTCATGGTGGAGGCGGTTCCCATCGTGTTGCAATGGCCGAGCGAGGGCGCAGAGGAACAGACCCTGCTCATGAATTCTTCCTGGTCGATCTTGCCATCGGCCAGCAGGCGGCGACTTTCCCAGATGACAGTGCCGGACCCTGTGCGCTGGCCGTTCCACCAGCCGTCCAGCATCGGGCCACCGTTGAGCGCGATAGCCGGAAGATCAACCGTCGCGGCCCCCATCAGCATCGCAGGCGTGGTCTTGTCGCAACCGGTGGTCAGCACCACACCGTCCAGCGGGTAGCCATGCAGCACCTCCACCAACCCCAGATAGGCAAGATTGCGGTCAAGCGCTGCGGTCGGACGCTTGCCGGTTTCCTGTATCGGGTGGACAGGGAATTCCATCGGCACGCCGCCTGCATCGCGGATGCCTGCCTTGATCCGGTCCATCAGAAAGACGTGAATCTTGTTGCAGGGTGCAAGATCAGACCCGGTTTGCGCGATGCCGATCACCGGGCGATTGCCCTGCAATTCCTCGCGCGTGTATTCCTGATTCAGGTAACGCTCCAGATACAACGCCGTCATGCCGGGGTTGTTCGGGTTGTCGAACCATTCCTGTGAACGGTACTTCTTGCGTGCGCGTGTGTCGGCCATGATGCTGTTTCCACTCCTGGAGGTGAGGGCGGTCACAACCATATTGCGACCGCCCCGCGTCACTCGCAACAGGAAAGCGGCTTGCCAAAGATGCCGGAACCACATTAGCACTCCGGCCAGATAGCACGCCGCTGGCAACCCATGGGACAGGCATCATGCATGAGACGGAGAGACAGAGTCTGCGCGCGTCCTACTGGCGCGGTTTGCGCGATTGCAGTCCTTTCATCCTGATCATCATTCCGTTTTCAACGGTGTTTGGCGTTGTGGCACGGGATGCCGGGTTGGACTTGTTGCAAGTGGTGTCGATGTCGGTAATCGTGATCGCGGGATCGGCACAATTCACCGCGCTCAGCCTGCTGCAAGAAGGGGCGCCGGTATTTGTGGTGCTGATCGCCTCGCTGGCGGTGAATATGCGTATGGCGATGTATTCGGCGGCACTGGTGCCCTATCTGGGCAAGGCACCGCTGGGCATGCGGATGCTGATGGCCTATGTCATGGTTGACCAGACCTTCGCCGTATCGGTCCGCACCTTTGATTCGGAACCTGAAATGCCGCTCCGGCAGCGGATCGCCTATTATTTCGGCAGCGTGACTGTGGTTTGCCTGCCTTGGTATCTTTGCACGTTCCTCGGCGCACTTCTGGGACAGGCTATCCCGGCCTCGCTGTCGGCGGATTTTGCCGTGCCTGCCTGTTTCATCGCCTTGTTCGCACCTATGCTGCGCACCCTGCCGCATATCGTGACTGCGGGCGTTTCCGTCGCCGCAGCGATTGTCTTTTCCAGCCTGCCCTGGAACCTCGGCTTGATCGTGGCCGCGCTGCTCGCAATGGCGGCGGGCGCGCAAACCGAGTTCTGGCAACGTCGGCGCATCGCCCGCATGGGGACCGCATGATAGACAACGGCACCTTTTGGTTCGTGACGATTGCGCTGGGCATCGGCACCTATCTGATCCGCTTTTCCTTTCTCGGCTTTCTGGGTGGGCGACAACTGCCGGATTGGCTGCTGACGCATCTGCGCTATGTCGGGGTTGCGGTCCTGCCCGCGCTGGTGACACCGCTGATCCTTTGGCCCGCCAGCATGGGCGGCAGTTTCGACCCGTTGCGCATGACCGCTGCCTTGGCCGCCTTGCTTGCGGGCTGGCGGTTTGGTGTGGTCTGGTCCATCGCTGCGGGCATGGGTTGCCTGTGGATGTTGCAGTATCTGCTGCGATAATGCGCCCGATTCCCCGTCACGATGGCACTTGACCGTCGAAACAACACGATCTGTCAAACTCGTCGGGTTCCGTCTGGCGACCTACAGATGCCGCCCCGCCGCATATTCTTCCGTCCCAGTGCCACTCTCGGCGGAAAACCGGACATTCGGCGTTTTCGCCTTGTGCGAGTTGTTGCCAAGCGGAAATTCAACCAATACAAAGACAAATTATTAGTGATTTTCAAATGGGTGTTGATGTTTCGGATCTTCAGACAGGCCGCGGCATGATACGAGGAATTCGATGAAAATTTTTCAGACCCTGCTTTTTAGATTCGTGAACAAACTGTCGCGCGCGCAAAAGAAGATTTTTCTTGCACTGATCGACATCATCCTTGCGCCGATCGCGTTTCTTGTCGCTTCGAGCGTCTTTTACGATGCGCTGCCGTCCATCGAATTTCTGCGGCATAGCATTGGATTGATCGTTGTGCTGGCGGGAATCGCAGGCGCGATTTCGATCCTGTTGAAAATGCCCAACATCAAGCTGAACGCCTATGAGTCGCGCGGCATCCTGCGAACCGGCGCAATGGCGGTGCTGGTCACGCTGACTTTCAGCATGATCATCGGCATGTCGAACCTGTATTTTTCACGCCTTGGAATCGTGCTGTTCGGGATGATCTTTTTCCTGATGGCGGTCAGC
>NZ_JAKDLJ010000192.1 GCF_030452865.1 Pseudorhodobacter sp. | reverse complement strand
GATACAATTCAGCCGGTGCGAGTCCAGAATGCCACACATGCGCGCTGTCATACCGACAATTCTGCGGGCGGACTGTCGAGAAGCCGCGCCAGACGGTGGCAGGCGGCTTCCACCTCTGCGCGGCTGTGATCGCCGGCAATCGCAAGCCGCACCGCATTGGGTGCGCGACCGTGGATCAATGCGAATTCGTCGGCGGAGCGGATCAGCACATCCGCCGCTTCTGCCATTCTGGTAAAGCTGGACGCGCGCCACCCCGATGGCAGCCGCAACCAGACAAAGGGCAGGCCCGCCTGCCAGCACAGATCATACTTGCCGAGAATACCGACCATCGCCTCCAGCCGGTCGGCCAGACCGAGTTGAACCTTGTGACGCAGCTCATCCGCTTCGCCCGTGCTCAGCAATCGGTGACACAGATCGGAAATCGGGCGGGCAAGCGCGAAGAAGCTGTGCTGCGCAGTCAACCGCCCCGCCTGCCCCATGCCATCCGGGCAGATCAGATAGCCAAGCCGCAACGCCGCCGACACACTTTTCGACAGGCTTCCAACATACCAGGTGCGTTCGGGTGCCAGCGCGCGCAGCGACGGGATGTTGCTATGCGCGATGGAATAGCAATCATCCTCCACGATCTGCACTTCATAAGCCCTTGCGATTTCAGCTATTTCGCGGCGGCGCGGTTCCGGCATCAGCACCGTGGTTGGATTCTGGGCTTCGGTCGTCAGACACAGGACTTGCGGACTGTGACGACGACAGGCCGCCTCCAGCGCATCGGGGCGCAGCCCTTCGCCGTCAATCTCCAACCCCAGCACCTCGGCGCGCGACAGGCGGGCGGCATGGCGGAACCCGGCATAGGCGAGATCCTCGATCAGCACGATCGGGCGGTCGCCGCGCAGGCAGCATTGGAACACCAGATTGATCGCGCTTTGACCGCCATAGGTCAGGGCAACATCGTCGGCCGTCACCTCCCCTAGCACCCGACCAGTTACCCATTTCACCACTTCCGCGCGCAACGCCGCTTCACCGCGCTGGCTCGGATATTCCAGCCAATCCGTCGCCACCTGACCGGAGATTGCCGCCAATGCCGCATTGAACGCCGCCCCCTGCCCGACATCCGGCATCCGGGGGGAGCGCATGTCGATGCGCCCGGTGATCTGCGCCGGGTCGCGCTCGGTGTAAAAACTTTGTGTCGGGCCAAAGCGCGGCGTCACTGAGGCGACAAAAGTGCCGCGCCCGACAGTTGCCGCCAGCAAGCCTTCTTGCGTGGCAAGCTGATAGGCGCGCGACACCGTGCCGGGCGTCACCTTGATCTGCCACGCCAGATCCCGCACCGTTGGCAGTTTGATTCCAGGGGGCAATGTGCCAACCTTGATCGATTCCCGCAGCGCCCGAACCAGCGCCAGATATTTCGGACCGTCGTATTGTGTCAAGTCTGGTTGCCACTTTGTGTCGGTCACAAGATCACCCTAGATTAATTTGTATCGTTATGCGATAAGGAATGCATACAGTCAATCCGGATTGTACCATTACAAATATGAGGCTACCATGACATATCAGAACCCCCAAAGCATTTCCGCCAATCGCCTGACGCCCGCTGCGGCAAATAGCGTGTTTGCACTGGCTTCGGCGTTTGTCACCTGGGGCCAGCGCCAACAATCCAGACGCGCCCTCGCCCGGCTTGACGATGCCATGCTGGCCGATATCGGTCTGTGCCACCGCGAAGCGCAGGTTGAGATCCGCAAGCCGTTCTGGCGCGATTGATCCACGGCGCATCGGGGTAATCCGACCCAACAACCGACCAAAACAAAAAGGCCCGCATTGCGCGGGCCTTTTTCGTATTGAACAAAGACTGTTGTGGTCGGGGTTGCCCCCAACCGATCAACGCTTGGAGAACTGGAAGCTCTTGCGGGCTTTCGCCTTGCCGTATTTCTTGCGTTCCACCACGCGGCTGTCGCGGGTCAGGAAGCCAGCGGCTTTCAAAGCGGCGCGCAGGGTCGGATCATAAAGCTGCAACGCTTTGGAAACGCCATGCTTCACCGCACCAGCCTGACCGGAAAGGCCACCACCGGCAACTGTCGCCATCACGTCAAACTGACCGACAACACCAGCAACGGTGAAAGGCTGCGCCAGAATCATCTGCAACACCGGGCGGGCGAAATATTCCGCCATCGGCTTGCCATTGACCACAACCTTGCCGGTTCCGGGCTTGATCCAGACACGGGCGACCGCATCTTTACGCTTGCCGGTGGCATAGGCGCGGCCCAGTTTGTCGCGCATCGGTTCGCGCACAACTGCGGCCTGAACAGCGGCAGCAGGCGTATCCGCGACGGCGGATTTCAGATCGTCGAGGGTTTTGATATCAGACATGATCAAGCACTCCGCGTGTTCTTCGGGTTCATCGACGCAACGTCAAGAACGGTGGGGCTTTGGGCTTCATGCGGATGCGCGGCACCGGCATAAACGCGCAGGTTGGTCATCTGCTGCGCACCAAGCGAGTTGCGGGTGATCATACGCTCCACCGCTTTGGTCACGACACGTTCCGGGTGCGCACCATCGAGCACCTGGGCTGCGGTGCGGAACTTGATGCCGCCCGGATGCCCTGTGTGCCAGTAGTAACGCTTGTCAGCGCGCTTGTTGCCGGTCATCTGGATTTTCTCGGCATTGATCACGATCACATTGTCGCCCATATCCATGTGCGGTGTGAAGGTCGGTTTGTTCTTGCCGCGCAGGATACTTGCCACGATGGTGGCCAAGCGGCCCAGAACGATGCCTTCGGCGTCGATCAGGATCCACTTTTTGGTGATATCCGCAGGCGTTGCGGTAAAGGTTTTCATTTAACACCCTTTGAAGTGTAGAAGATCAGTTTGATTGCCGCTGTATCTGGCACTCTCCTTCCACAGTCAAGGGTAGCAGACGGCTATTTATCATTCAAAAACAGTGTGTTACAAAATAGGTAAAATAATACCCCATTCATCAACGTAAAACCGGTGGTTTCGATGGGTCCATCCCCGGCGCGGCGGGCGCCACGGGTCGTGGCGCGGGCGCGGTGGCCGCCGGTTGCGGCAGTTCAATGCGCAAGGCGACCCGCGCCATGCGCGCCACGACTGGCGCAGCAGATGCAAGGAAGGTCACATCCATCTCACCCGCGTCCACGCCGGAAAACGTCAACGCCTCACTCGCTGCACGGGTCAGCGCGTTCTGTGCCCCCGCGACTGCGCCGATAAAGGCCAGCATATGCCCGCGCCGTCCGTCTTCATACTGCACGGCCACCAGCATTGCCGCCTCCGCCAACCCGCCCGCGCGGGCGAGCTTGGCGTCAAGCGCCTGCATCAACGCCGCAGGCAGACCTTTCGGCACATCAAAGGCAATCGGACGCGCGGCGATTTCCGCAGGTGCATTGCCCAGGGTTTCCGCCAACCAGACCAGCGCTTCGGCAGAGACCAGAAATTCCGCCTCGCCCACGCCCAGATTGATTCCCAGCGAAATCCCCTGCCCCGCCAATTGCGCTGCAATCACCCGGCCCGGCAGTTCGACGTAAGGCACCGGAGCGGTGACAGCATCCGCCAACCGCTCCTCCGTATCGAAGGCGAGAACCAGCTTGCCGTCCTCGGTGTCCAGCACGACCGGCGCGATCACGCCGTCTGCGGCCTCCTGTTCCAGCATCAAAAGCAACATGCCATCGGCAAGGCGCGCATAATAGCGCAGACGCGCGGAATCGTCGCCCGGATCGGCGATCATTGCCGCATGGGCGAAATCAAGCGCGCTGACCCCGGCGTTCTGGCTGTGCTTTCCATCTTCCGGCATATTGCCCCCCATTCGCTGACCGCAGCTTGCCCTAAGCCCTGCGGCAACAAGGTGCAAGTACGGCACAGTTGCAGCATTTCGATGCGCATCAATTGCGGGCCATCGGCTGCGCGCCTATGAAGACGGCAGGATTGACCCCATCACACAAGGCCGCTGCCCCGTGCCCCCTTTCTCGCCCTATTTCCGCCGCTCCGCTTTCGCTTTGCTGATCGGCATTGCGCTTGCGACATTGGCTGTCAACACCACCCCCAACACCTATTATGACGTTGTGGAATGGCACATTGCCGACAGTGACTGGCTTGACGCAATGCGGCTGTTTTCCCCCGGTTTTACCCTGACCACGCTCGTCTCCAGCCTGTTGATGCCGTTTTTCGTCTTTGTCATCGCGAAAGAGGCGTGGGAGGCGTTTCTGCTGGAACATGCCAGCTTTGCCGGACGGTTGAGCCTTGGCCCGGTGCTGATGGTACTTGGCGGGATGATTGCGGCGGCACTGGTCTGGCAAGGGCTGTCCGCCCTGCTGGAAACCGCCGATGAGGCCGCCGGTTCCATCGGTTGGGTGATGCCGTTCGGCAGCGATATCGTGCTGGCTTTCCTGTTCGGGCGTCTGGTGTTCGGTAAACGCCACCCGGCGCTGCAACTCTTGCTGTTCATGTGCATTGTCGATGGGGTTCTCGGCCTGATCCTGTACGGTCTGGCGGCACCCAGCGAAGGCAGCCTGCGCCTGACATGGCTCATCTTGCCGCTGGCGGCGGCAGGCGTGGGCCATTTCGGCCTGACCCGCCCGTTGCATCAAAAGGACGTGAGCGAGCGTGACCGCCAGCGCGCCGGCCAGATCTGGCCATGGCTGATTTTGGGCGTGGTGAGTTGGGTCGGCGTCTGCGCCTCGGGCCTGCCACCCGCATTGGGCTTGCTGCCGATCCTGCCCGCGATGCCGCATGGCGACCACAGTTTCGGGCTGTTTGCCGTGGCCGAAGGGTTGTTGCAAGACCCGCTCAACCGCATGTCGCATCTGTTGTTGCCCGCGATGATCGGGGTATTGCTGCTGCTTGGCCTCACACGCGGCGGCCTCGATATGGACGCGTTCGGCCCGACGACATGGGTGGCACTGGGCGCATTGTGGCTGGCGAAACCCGCAGGGATCCTGATTGTTGCCAAAGGCTTGCGCTTGTTCGGGCTTGCGCTGCCGCTTCGCCTGAAATTCGCCGACATCGCCTTCATCGCGGGGCTGATGGGCATCGCCTTCACCGTGCCGGTGCTGGCGATGGAAACCGCGCTGCTCGGCGGCGCGATGCAGGAAGCCGCGCGCCTTGGTCTGGGGTTGAGCCTGCTGCTCGGCCCGGTTCTGGTTCTGCTCGCGCGGCGCACCCGGCGCGGACCGGCTGTCCCTTTGGCAAGACCTGAGCAGGGGGGAAAAGCCGCAGGGCAATAACCTTGCCGCCCCCCTGCAACTTCGACATAATATCGCCAGAATGGTGACATATCCCCACAACTCCGGTCAATTCCACCGGATGGTCAGGGATCGTTAACCCAAAAATCGTATCCCGGATGAAACCGGGGACGAATGGTGCAGAGCGTCAGTGTACTGAAAGCAGGCCGATGATCGCGTTCGAGAATGTGAGCAAGTCCTTCTGGACCGGCAAGACCCGCAAGGTGATCCTTGATCGGGCCTCTTTCAAGGTGGAAATGGGCAACTCGCTTGGCATCCTTGCCCCCAATGGCACCGGCAAGACCACAATCATCAACATGATGGCGGGGTTGGAAAAACCCGATGAAGGCAAGATCATCCGTCAGGCCCGGATTTCCTTTCCGCTCGGCTTCATGGGCGGGGTGATGAACCGCCATACCGGCACCGAAAACGCCCGCTATATTGCGCGGCTTTACGGGCTGGACCCTGATTATATGGAAAGTTTCTGTCGCTGGCTGGCAGGGATCAAGGAATACTTCGACATGCCGGTCGGCACCTATTCCTCCGGTATGCGGTCACGGTTTTCCTTTGCGCTGATGCTGGCGCTGGAATTTGATTTCTACCTGATCGACGAAGGCATGCCCTCCACCGCCGATGTTGAATTCAACAAGAAAGCCGGGGCAATCCTGCGCCAGCGGCTTGAAAACTCCACAATCATCGTCGTATCGCATCAGGCGGCGACGTTGGAAAAATTCTGCCGCTCCGCCGCTGTGTTGCGCGATGGGCAGCTTTACATGTTCGAAACCCTTGAAGAAGCGAAGCGCCTTTATGACTACAAAGCTGATGGCTAAGCGGTTCCGGACGCGGCGCCCGGAATTTCCCCCTGCCCCCGATGAACCGGTCACCGCGCCGGGCAAGCCCGATGATGCGGGCCTGTTCGACAACCATGACGACGGTTTCGGAGCACAAAGTTTTGTGACGGCTGCACCGGCCAACAGCAATTCTGCCGCGAAATCCGCCACAGACGCCGACGCCGCACCCGGCGCTGAACTGGCGCTCGATGCGATCAAACGCGAAGGCTTGACAGGTCGGCAATTGCGCATGGCGCGCAAACTGGCGCAAAAGCATGACATTGCCGCAACCTCGGATTTTGACGCCGTGCGCCAGTTGCGCGCAGCGGGGATTGATCCGTTCAAACGCACCAGCATGCTCGATCTGGTCACCCCGAACGGTCAGCCGATCCAGTCGCGCGAATTGGCCAGACTGCCGGAAGGCGACGGCGTGAAGCTGCCGCAAACCATCAAGCCGATGCAGCTTCCGTCAACCGAAACGCGGGCCGTCGAAAGCCACGCCGCCGACATCATGCGGATCCAGCGGGATCTGGCGCGCAGACGGCGGCGCAAATCCATGCTGCTGATGATGCGGTTGGTGGTCTTCGTGCTGCTGCCGACGCTGCCCTGGCCGCGCACCTGGGCGAAGTAGCCCAGCG
>NZ_JAKDLJ010000191.1 GCF_030452865.1 Pseudorhodobacter sp. | reverse complement strand
TATGTCAAAGAGCAGGGACATAAATAAAATGGAGCGCTGATAACTATCAGCGACCCAAACGCCTTATATCCAGATCGTTTTCGCAGCTTTCGCCACTGCCTCCGCATCCCATCCTGTCGTTTCCGACTGTCCGTTCGTCTTCGGTGAGGCAGCTTTTAGGTCCCCCCACCGGAAGTGGCAAGAGCAAAAAACACCTTTTCCGTCATTTTCCCGTTTCCTTCAATGTTTATTGGGGAAATCTGTACGGATTGCCCGAAATTCGGGCAGCTCGTCTCAGCGCGGGGCCAGATCAAATCGTCAAGTCTTGATGGATCGTCGACAAAACCGCCCCGAATCCGCGCGAATCTGCGAATTGACCGAGTCGGATTCGTCCCGCATGAACGAATAGACCGTGCATCAGCCCGAATAGGTGATTTGACCCGCACAGATCGTCAGTGCGATTCCCATCGTCGCAATGTCCGGGACTGCGACGGACTCAACATCACCGCGGAGAATCACCACATCAGCGGCCAAACCGGCGCGCAAAATGCCGGTGATCGTTTCGCGATGCGCCGCCCATGCGCCGCCCGCCGTGTAGGCGTGCAGGCTGTCGAACAGGTCAAGCCGTTCGTCGACGCCGCCCGCATAGGTCGACCGGGTTTGTGACGCGCCAAGCCCGCGCAACACCGAGATATCCGTCACCGGCCAATCCGAAGCGAAGGCCACCTTTGCCCCCTGCCCCACCAGCGTCCGGCACAAATAGGCGTCGCGCCAGCGGCTGGCCCCGATCATGTCCATCGTGGGCTGCACAGCAAAATCCATCGCGCCTGGCGCATGTGGCGGTTGCAGGCTGGCAACAATCCCCAAGGCACCGAGGCGCGGGATATCGGCGCGGTCGATCAACTCGATATGTTCGATGCGGTGGCGGCTGTCGCGGCGGCCATTGGTGCGCTGCGCTGCCTCATAGCCGTCAATCGTGTTGCGCACGGCCCCGTCACCGATGGCATGAACAGCGATCTGCAAGCCGCGTTTGTCAATCGCGGTCGCGACCTCGGCAAAGCGGGCCGCCGGCAACAGGGGTTCCGAGCGGTGGCCCGGCACCCCCGGATAATCGTTCAGCATATAGGCAGTGCGGCTGTCGATCACGCCATCCATGAACATCTTGACGAGTCCGCATTGCAGCCAATCGTCGTTGTAATCGCGGCTCATCGCCTCGGCCCGGTCGAGCGCCGACATCTCCATATGCGGCTTGAAATGGAATGGCACCTTGACACGCGCGGTCAAACGCCCCTCGCGCCGCAACCCATCCAGCAGCTCCAGTGTGAAACGATTGCCATCCATATTCACCATTGTGGTGATGCCATGCGCCGCCGCGTGGGCCAACCCGGCGGCCACTTTGGCGCGGTCAATCGCCAGTTCTGCCTCCGAAGGCCAGGGGGACGGCTCCTCCCCGGTCGCGATGCCAAGGTTCAGCCGCGCCTCGCCGCCAAGCGCGATCACCGGGACGAAGGCTTCAAACTCCCGCAACTCGCCGGTCGCTTGACCGTCCGGCCCCATCACCACCTCATGCCCATGCGGGCAGCTATGGCCATGCAGGATGCCCGCCGCGCGCAATGCCGCCGTATTGGCCCAAACGGTGTGATGATCCGCCGCGGTGATCGCGATCGGGCGGTCGGGCAAGATGCGGTCGAGATCGGCGCGGGTCATCGGATGGTCGAGCATCGCATAATCCGCCCCTTGCGCCATCAGCAAAGGCGCCTGGGGATGCCGCGCCGCAAAACCGAGAAACGCAGCGCGCAGCGCCTCCTCCCCATGCAACCCGCCGACATGCAGATGCGCCAGTTCCGCCCCGCCGAGCACCAGATGCAAATGGCTTTCGACGAAACCGGGCAGGACCGTGCCGCCGCGCGCGTCAATCACCCGCGTCTCCGGCCCGCCCAACGGTTCCACTTCGGCGCGGCTTCCGACCGTAAGGATGCGGCCCGCGGCAATCGCCAGCGCCTCTGCCCTTGGCCGTGCTGCATCCATCGTCAGGATGCGCGCATTGGTAATGATCATATCGGGTTTCACGGTCCCTCCTGCGGGTTTTCCCGTCGTCAACGCAACCTCGGCCCAGTAATCCCGCAGGCACCGCCACGGTCAAGCGGAGTTTGCACAACGCCCGCACACCCGTCATCTTGCAGAAATCATCACGTTTTGGCGGAAATCCGACCATCAGCCACATCGCAGACTTGACCGCGGGCATCGGTTCAGCGTCTATCACAGCAATAGTCTTGCCGCCAAAAACCGGCCCAAAAGGGAATTGAATGATGTCGACGACCTCCAACCCCAGCACCAATGCAGGCAAATCCATTCTTGCCTCCGACCTCAAGATCACCGGGGATATCATCTCCAAAGGCACGATTGAGGTGATGGGCGAAGTGGACGGATCGGTCAGCGCGCAAAGTCTGCTCGTCAGTCATGAAGGCGGGATCAAGGGCAGTATCGCTGCCGATACGGTTGATCTGCGTGGGCGGATCAATGGCAAGATCGACTCTGGCACCCTGACGCTGCGCTCTGCCGCGCAAGTGACGGCGGACATCATCTATGCCACGCTGTCGATTGAAAGCGGCGCTTCGATTGAAGGCAGTTTCAAGCGCAAAAAGGCCTGAGCTATCCCTGCACAGGCGGAATCGAATAGGTCAATCCGGAGCGGGCCACCGGGGCGGGTTCGCCAATAGAATAGAGCATCACATCGCCGACCGCCAAAACCCGGCCTAGCTTCAACAGGCGAGCCACTGCGACCAGATCGCGCCCCGCCGCCGGTTTGCGAAGGAAATCAATACTGCAATTCGTGGTCACGGCCAGCGCCACCGGCCCGATGCGTGCCTGAATGGCCAGATAGAGCGCAACATCCGCCAAGCCGAACATCGTCGGACCTGACACCGTGCCACCGGGGCGCAGGTGCTTTTCCGAAACCACCAGCCGAACAGTCAATTCCTCTGGCGTCACCGATTCAATGATGAAATCATCGGCCACCTGCGGGAAATCGCGCCGCATGAAGGCGGAAAGCGCGGCCTGATCCATTTTCATCGTCATTTTCATCTGCCCCTGCCCTGCGGTATATCAAGGAAAAGCCCTTTCCCTGTGCCGGGAATGCGGGCTACCCTTGCTGCAATTCAACGGCGAAAATAGGGGAATGACAAGATGGCAGAGCCGGTCCTTTTGCGCAGAGACCAGAACGGCATCGCGCGGCTGACGCTGAACCGACCGCAAAACCTCAACGCTTTGTCGGATGCGATGCTGGCTGCATTGCTTGGCGAATTGGCCGCGATTGCGGGGGATGGGTCGGTCAAGGTTGTCACCTTGCAAGGCGCGGGCAAAGTGTTTTGCGCCGGCCATGACCTGAAGGAAATGCAGGCAGGTCGCGCCAGTTCCGACAAGGGGGCTGCTTATTTCGCCGATCTGTTCACCCGCTGTGGTGCGGTGATGCAGGCGATCACCAGCCTGCCGCAGCCGGTCATCGCGCAGGTACATGGCATTGCAACTGCGGCGGGCTGCCAGTTGGTTGCAAGCTGTGACATGGCCGTGGCAGCGCACGGCACACGGTTCGGGGTCAATGGCGTGAATATCGGGTTATTTTGCTCAACGCCGATGGTGGCGCTTTCGCGGAATGTGCCGCGTAAACAAGCGTTTGAAATGTTGGTGACCGGCGAATTCATTGACGCCGCCCGCGCCCGCGAAATCGGCCTCATCAACCGCGTCGCCACGGAGGAGGATCTTGAGGCGGAGAGCCTCGCCCTGGCTGAACGGGTGGCAAGCAAGCTCGGCCCCGCCGTGCGCATCGGCAAACGCGCGTTCTACGATCAGGCCCAAATGTCACTGGCGGAGGCGTACACCCACACCAGCGGGGTCATGGCCGAAAACATGCTGCTGCGCGATACCGATGAAGGCATCAGCGCGTTTCTGGAAAAGCGCAAACCCGATTGGCATTCTTAAGCCTGTGTGACCAGCCAGTGCGCAAGCCCGAGTGCAGCCAGTGCCATCGCAAAACTTGCGCCAATCATCCCCATTGGCCCCGCACCTTCAAACAATGCGGCTGCCACCAAAGGTGCAATCGCCGACGCCCCGAGCGACGAGATCGAAAGCATCCCGTTGATCGCACCAAACTGCGCCCGCCCAAGGGCATCAGCCACCAGAACCGGGCGCAGGATTGTCATTATCCCCATCGCGCCGCCTTGCAACGTGGCGAAAACAAAGATCAACAACCCCGACGCCCCGACGCCTGCCAACGCCGCTGATGCTGCGAGCATCATTCCAATTGTTATCAACAGCGCGCGCTTGGTGCCAATCCGCGCCTCGGCCTGCATCAACACAAATCGCCCCAAGGTCTGACTTGGCCCGACAAGCGATGCAGCAAGCACCGCCCAGCCATGGCTAACCCCCAAGGCCAACAACAACGGCACGAGAAAGTTGATCAAGATCCAGTGGTTCAACCCCACAAGGCCAAACAGCCCTGCCAGCCCCCAAAATACCGAACGGCGCAGCGCGGCAACCGCCACGCCTTTGCTGCCGCCGACATCAATCTCTACCACCGTAGCAGCCCGAATCCATTGGCAGGCAAACCAATGCGCCGGGGCGGTGATCAACAGCATGACAGCAGCGCCAACCAGAACCGCCCCACGCCAGCCAAAGCTTTCGGCAAGCAGCGCCCCGGCGGGAAATGCGATTGTAGACGCCAACCCGGCAACCAAAGTCACCCGGATAATCCTCGGCCGTGCCTCAGTCCCATAGCGACGCACCAGGTAGGCGAAGGCAACATCGTAAAGACAGGCCGATTGTGCCAACCCGATTACCGCCCAAACCGAAAGATACTGCGCAGGCGTGCGCACCTGCGCCAACGCGAACAAGGCGATTCCTCCCAAAACCGCGCCAGCCACCAACAGCGCCTGTCCCCGGCCACTATCCACCAGCCGCCCCATCACCGGGGCCAGCACCGCAGATATTCCGATTGCCAGCATCGGGCCAAGCGCAAACAAGCGCTTATCCCAGCCAAGATCAGCATCCAAAGACAGGATCAAGGCGGCAAAACTGTAGAACATGCAGGCGAAACCCAGCGTTTGCCCGATTGCAAGCAACCAAACGCCAAGGCTTTGCCTGCTCATTCCTCCTAGCCTCTCACAGGTTGTAAATTCCCCGGAATTTCGTTTCCAGATAATCCAGCAACGGCCCTTCATGCGGCGCGAAACCGCAGGCGCGCGCGACCACTTCGCGCGGCTCATAAAGCCCGCCATGGCGCTGCACATTCTCACGCAGCCAGCCCGTCGCCGCCGAAGTATCCCCATCGGCCAGTTGCCCATCCAACTCCGGCAGCGCAGTGCGCATCGCCTGATGCAGGCAGCCCGCATAAAGGTTGCCCAAGCTGTAGGTCGGGAAATAGCCGAACAATCCGATCGCCCAATGCACATCCTGCAACACACCGTTCGAAGGCTTGTCGACCGGAAAACCGAAATCGGCGCGGAAACGGTCGTTCCACGCTGCCTCCAGATCCTCCACCGCCAGATCACCGGAAATCAGCGCGCGTTCCAGATCAAAACGCAGCATGATATGCAGATTATACTGCACCTCATCGGCGTCGGTGCGGATATAGCCGGCGCGCACCTTGTTCACCGTCCCATAGAAAGCATCCGCATCCTTGGCATTGAAATCCGAAAACTGCGACCGCATCCGCCCCATCAGCCAACCGGTAAAAGCGCGGCTGCGGCCAAGCTGATTCTCGTAAATCCGGCTTTGACTTTCATGCACCCCCATGGAGACACCCGCCCCCAATGGCGTCAGCGCATAATCGGGGTTGATGCCAAGTTCATAGCAGGCATGCCCCACCTCATGGATTGTGGAATAGAAACAATTGAACGGATCGCTTTCCACCACCCGCGTCGTGATCCGCGCGTCAGAGCCGGAGCCGGACGAGAACGGATGCACCGCCAGATCAAGCCGCCCGCGCGACCAGTCATAGCCGAACGCGGTCGCGAGTTCGCGTGCCAATCGCATCTGACTGGCGCTGTCGAAATGGCCTTGAAGCGTATCGGGTTGATGCTCTGCCTCCAAAACCGTGCCGCGCAATTCCACAAGGCGCGGGCGCATGCCATCAAACATCGCTCCAAGGCTCGCCGCTGTCGCGCCGGGTTCATAATCGTCAATCAGCGCATCATAAAGATCGCCGCCCTGCGCCAGACAGGCCGCTTCTTCACGCCGCAAAGTGATGACTTGCTTCAAGGCGGGCAGAAACGCCGCGACATCGTTATGCGCCCGAGCCTCCGCCCAGATGCCTTGCGCGCGCGATGTCAGCGCCGCCAACTCCTCGGCCAACCGCGAGGGGATTTTGGTGTTGCGCAGAAAGCTGCGGCGGATGTGGCGAAGCTGCGCCTGACCCACCGGGTCCGACGGCTGCGCCTCCTCCAGCCAACCCTCGATCCGGGGATCGGTACGACGGGCATGCAAAACGCTTTCCATCGCCGCCATTTCTTCGGCCCGCTGTTCTGCAGCGCCGCGCGGCATCGTGGTTTCCTGATCCCAGCCCAGCCGACCCGACACCTGCCCCAGCGCCTCGGTCTTGCGCTGAAAGCCCATCAGCTCCTCATAAGCGTTCCCGCGAATGTTCATGCCGTTCCTTCCCGAATAGACCCCTGCCGGGGATAAAGTGACAAATGCCGCGCCCGCAGGATCAACACCCAC
>NZ_JAKDLJ010000190.1 GCF_030452865.1 Pseudorhodobacter sp. | reverse complement strand
GGGTCGGAGCCGCACCAGCTACATCGGGTTTCGGTCATTTCAGTTGCCTTCCGTGCGCGATAACTGCCTAAAATTGGAACAAACAGCGAAATTTTACCAGCCCTTTACTTGGGTGGCGGCATTGTGGCGGGGCTTTGGACCGGCAATGGTCCGACGATAGATGTGGTGGGGCGAGAGATATGAAACATTCAGCACGGCTTGATCGCCTTCCGGGTGAAGAAAGCCCACTCGCGGCGGCGGTTTCAATGCGGGACGGCCAGGTGATTGCAATGGTTCGACAGGCTGTTGCGGAAAAGCGGATGCGCTTGGCCTATCAGCCGGTGGTGATGGCCGCTGACCCGTCACGCATCGCCTACCATGAGGGGCTGATCCGGGTGATTGACCCGAATGGTCGTGTCATTCCGGCGCGCGATTTCATGGGTGCGATCGAAACCGACGAACTCGGGCGGCAGATTGATTGCCTGGCGCTCGACATCGGTTTGACGACATTGGCACGTTTTCCGGAGGTGCGGCTTTCGGTCAATATGTCGGCGCGCTCCGTCGGCTATCCGCGCTGGATGAAAACCCTGCGCAAAGGGCTGGCGGCGGATGATACCGTGGGCGAACGGCTGATACTGGAGATCACCGAAAGCTCCGCCATGCTGGTGCCGGAACTGGTGATCGCCTTCATGGACGAATTGCAGTTGGAAGGTGTTGCCTTTGCGCTGGATGATTTTGGCGCCGGGCAAACGGCGTTCCGACATTTCCGCGACTTTCTCTTTGATGTGATCAAGATCGACGCACAATTCATCCGCAATATTGATCGCGACCCGGATAACCAGGCGCTGACACGGGCACTGATGTCGATTGGTGCACATTTCGATATGCTCACGGTGGCCGAAGCCGTCGAAACCGTGGCAGAGGCGCAGTGGTTGCAGGCCGCCGGGATCGGCTGCTTGCAAGGCTACCTGTTCGGTGCGCCGACGGTTCGCCCGGCCTGGGTGGAACAGCACAAGAAGCGTGCCGGGTAAGGAAATTCTGATTGTAGGTGTGCCTTTGAAAAACTTGCATTTCACTCTGGCGCGGCTTACCCCAATTGCAGAGCGGCTCGGGCACTCCTTGTCGCATTTCGGCAAAAGGGAAAGGATCAAAAATGACCAATGTCGTCATTGTTTCAGCCGCACGCACCGCGGTAGGAAGTTTCAACGGCGTTTTCGCCAACACCCCCGCCCATGAATTGGGCGCTGCCGTCATTGCCGAAGTTGTCGCCCGCGCCGGTGTCGACAAGGCGGATGTCGCAGAAACCATTTTGGGTCAGGTGCTGACAGCGGGGCAAGGGCAAAACCCGGCACGGCAGGCGCATATTCTTGCGGGACTTCCGCAGGAAAGCTCAGCCTGGTCGCTCAATCAGGTCTGCGGCTCGGGCCTGCGGGCTGTGGCGCTGGGCGCGCAGCATGTGCAACTCGGCGATGCGGCGATTGTCGTCGCGGGTGGTCAGGAAAACATGTCGATGTCCCCCCATGTCGCGAATCTGCGCGCCGGCCACAAGATGGGCGATGTTAAGTTTATCGATTCGATGATCAAAGACGGGCTGTGGGATGCGTTCAACGACTACCACATGGGCCAGACGGCGGAGAATGTCGCCAACAAGTGGCAAATCAGCCGCGATATGCAGGATGTTTTTGCGGTGGCCAGCCAGAACAAGGCCGAGGCCGCGCAAAAGGCCGGGAAATTCGTGGATGAGATTGTGCCTTTCATCATCAAGGGTCGCAAAGGCGATGTGACGGTCGATGCCGACGAATATATCCGCCACGGCGCCACGATTGAGGCGATGCAAAAGCTGCGCCCGGCGTTTACCAAGGAGGGCTCTGTCACCGCCGCGAACGCATCGGGTTTGAACGATGGTGCAGCCGCCGTTCTGCTGATGTCGGAAGCGGAGGCGAAGAAGCGCGGTCTGACCCCGCTGGCGCGAATCGCTTCTTATTCGACCGCTGGCCTTGACCCGGCAATCATGGGCGTTGGCCCGATCTATGCAAGCCGCAAGGCGCTGGAGAAAGCCGGTTGGAAGGCGTCTGACCTCGATCTGATCGAAGCGAACGAAGCCTTCGCGGCGCAGGCTTGTGCGGTCAACAAGGACATGGGCTGGAACCCCGATATCGTGAACGTCAACGGCGGCGCAATTGCGATTGGTCACCCGATTGGCGCTTCGGGCGCGCGGATCCTCAACACCTTGTTGTTTGAGATGAAGCGGCGCGATGCGAAGAAAGGTCTTGCGACCCTGTGCATCGGTGGCGGTATGGGCGTGGCCATGTGCCTTGAGCGCCCATGAACCGGCTGTGACGTTCTGAAAGAATGAGAATGTAGGCGCAATAATATTGCGTCTACACTTTTGATTGGCTAACACTATTACAAAGCAACTACTTGGAGGAGAGATCATGTCAAAAGTCGCCCTGGTTACCGGCGGTTCTCGTGGAATCGGCGCTGCGATTTCAATCGCGCTGAAAGATGCGGGTTATACCGTTGCGGCGAATTATGCGGGCAACGATGATGCCGCCACCAAATTCACCGCCGAAACCGGAATCAAGACCTATAAATGGTCGGTAGCCGATTATGATGCCTGCGCCGCAGGCATCAAGCAGGTCGAGGCTGATCTTGGCCCGGTTGCGGTGCTGGTCAATAACGCAGGCATCACCCGCGACGCGATGTTTCACAAAATGACGCCCGACCAGTGGAAAGAGGTGATTGATACCAACTTGTCGGGCGTCTTCAACATGACCCACCCGGTCTGGACCGGTATGAGGGACCGCAAATTCGGTCGCGTCGTCAACATCTCGTCGATCAACGGACAAAAGGGCCAAGCGGGCCAAGCGAACTATTCCGCCGCCAAGGCCGGAGATCTGGGGATCACCAAGGCATTGGCGCAGGAAGGCGCGCGGGCAGGCATCACCGTTAACGCCATTTGCCCCGGCTATATCGGTACTGAAATGGTGCGCGCGATTGATGAAAAAGTTCTGAATGAACGCATCATTCCGCAGATCCCGGTTGGCCGTCTGGGGGAACCGGAGGAAATAGCGCGCTGCGTGGTCTTTCTTGCCTCGGACGATGCCGGTTTCATCACGGGCTCCACGATCAGCGCAAATGGCGGCCAGTTCGTCGTCTGAACCTGTCTCTCTGAAACAAGGGGGCTGGCGTTTTGCCAGCCCCTTTTTGCTGTTGCGACTTCATCTTGGTCCAAATACCTATTCTTGGGTACGACACGCAGATCAAGGCCCGAAATGACTCGCACCCGCGCCACCGTCATCGGCTTCACAGCGGTCTTGATGTGGGCTTTGCTTGCGCTTTTGACGATTGGTTCCGCCCCGATGCCGCCGTTTCTGCTCAGTGCTGTCTGTTTTGCCATCGGTGGCGCAATCGGTTTGATCTGGACTGTGCGCGGGCCGGGCCTGGTGAGCTTGCTCCATGTGCCCCTCAAAGTTTACGTTTTTGGCACGCTGGGCCTATTCGGCTATCACGCCTTGTATTTCACCGCATTTCGCATCGGGCCGAGTGCGGCAACCGGGCTTATCGCCTATCTCTGGCCGTTGTTTATCGTGCTGATGTCGGGCGTTTTGCCGGGTGAACAGCTGCGCATCGGGCACGTCGTCGGTGCCTTGATCGCTTTGGCAGGTGCCGCGATTCTCGTGTTGGGCGAGGGCGTGGGCGGCGCGAATGCAACGGCACTTGGCCTTGCCTTCCTTTGTGCGCTGACTTGGGCTGGCTATTCCGTGCTGTCCCGCCATCTCGGCGCAGTGCCAAGCGAAACCGTGACGGTATACTGCATCGCAACCGCGGTCTTGTCACTCGTGGCACATCTGACTTGGGAGCAGACCGAATGGCCAGCCACGGCGGTTGGATGGGCTGCGGTTCTCGCCCTGGGTATCGGTCCCGTCGGTGTGGCATTCTTCACGTGGGACATCGGAATGAAGAGGGGCGACATCCAGTTGCTCGGGGTCGCGTCCTACGCTGCGCCGTTGTTGTCGACGATCATTCTGGTTATTGCCGGAATATCGCCTGCAACGTCAGGACTTGCGTTTGCCACTGCCCTGATTACCGCAGGTGCCGCACTGGCGGCGCGCGCCAGTGCGGCCCGTTAGCGGCTGCCTATTCGGCCAGTCGCGCAATCTCTTCCTTCAGCTTGAGTTTCTGTTTCTTCATTTCGGCGACCTTGAGGTGGTCAGCACCCGGTTTCCGCTCAGCCTGTTCAACCATGGATGACAGGCTTTCGTGCTTGCGGCGCAGTTCTTGCAGGTGCGAAGCGACAGTCATTCTTATCCTCCTGTGATTGGTTCACGTTCCACCAGTCCACCACAAGTTCTGAGTCTTGTCACGGGAAACCCGCCTGCAACGGCAAGGCTTTGCCTAAAATTCAGGTGAACAGATGGTTCAGCCCTTCACCATGCCGAAAAACCTGCTCGGCCTGTGGCGAATGGTTGTCGCGGTCGCCGGGATGTTCCGGGCCCGTATGCAGGATGAAAGGTGCCAGCAATTGCAACGCAGCGCGCCCGCCTTTGCGCGCGCGAATGACGACGCGGCCCGCGGCCCGACCCTCACGCGGTGCAAACGGAATTATTGCGGTGCTGCCCATTCCCGGCCCCATCGCGGCCAACCCATCGCCCAGACGATCGGCGCGCAATACCAGCGTCAGCCAACCACCGGGTCCGACGCGACGTGTCGCTGCGGCGATCCAGTCTGCAAGGGAAATTTCCTCCCGCAGGGCGATATTGCGGCCGGGATCATTGGCAATGGTGCCAACCGGCGGATAATAGGGCGGATTGGTGATGACGTGATCAAAGCCATGCCGCAGTCGGTGGGGCATGTCGAGGATTGACCCCTCGACGACCTCAAATGCGATGCCCGCGCGTGACGCGTTGCGCTGCGCCAGATCGGCATAGGCGGGCTGCACTTCCAGTCCGGAGAGGTCGAGTCGTTCAACCCGGGTTCCAAGACAAAGCGCTGCGGCCCCCGCACCGCAGCCAAGATCGAGCACAGATTGGCCGGGTTTCGCGTTGCAACAGGCGGCCAGAAGCACTGGATCCGTCGCGGCCCGGTAGCCGCGCCGGGGTTGCCACAGATGCAGCCGACCACCGAGGAAGGCGTCATCCGTCAGATCTTCGGGCGCGAAAGGCATTCAAAGCCCCGTCGGAATGTCATTGTCGGCCAGAACCGCCCGTGCGATGAACAGGTCACGGTCGATCACCATCAATCGGCGCGGAAGAATACCCATGGAGCCGTCCAGAATGCTCATGTGGACGTCGAACTCAAAGGTCTTTATACCCTCGCCCTGCAAGAGCACGGTGGCCCATGCGATAATCGTCGGATCGGTGGTGCGCAAAAGCTCTTTCATAGCTTGCACATAGTCGTTAGGCGCAAAGGTGTCGAGATCGGTTTACAGGCTGTGATCGGGCGCAGGCAGGATGAGGGGGCCGGAATGGACCACGACAGGGTGAAACCGCAGGATCAGTTGGCGACCTATCTGGCCGAGGATATGGCCGCGGTGAATACACTGATCCGGGCGCGCATGGCGTCCGAACATGCGCCGCGCATCCCGGAAGTGACCGCGCATCTGGTGGAGGCAGGTGGCAAGCGCTTGCGGCCCATGTTGACCTTGGCTGCGGCGCGGATGTGCGGCTATGATGGGCCGTTCCATGTACATCTGGCGGCGACGGTGGAGTTTATTCATACCGCAACCTTGCTGCATGACGACGTGGTGGATGAAAGCGCGCGGCGGCGCGGGCGCCCGACAGCCAATCTTTTGTGGGACAACAAGACATCAGTGCTGGTGGGGGATTATCTGTTTTCCCGCAGCTTTCAGTTGATGGTGGAAACCGGGTCCTTGCGGGTGCTCGACATTTTAGCCAACGCTTCGGCCACCATCGCGGAAGGTGAGGTGTTGCAACTGACGGCAGCACAAGATCTGGCGACGACAGAGGCGATTTACCTGCAAGTTGTGCGCGGCAAGACGGCCGCGCTGTTTTCAGCAGCGACCGAAGTGGGCGGCGTGATTGCAGGTGCCACCGAAAATCAGGTGCGCGCGCTGTATGACTATGGTGATGCTCTGGGCGTGGCGTTTCAGATCGTGGATGATCTGCTCGATTATGGCGGCACGGCGGCAGTGATTGGAAAGAACATCGGTGATGATTTCCGTGAGCGGAAGTTGACGTTGCCGGTGATCAAGGCAATCCGCCGGGCAACAGCGGAGGAGCGCGCATTCAGGCATCGCACAATTGCCAGAGGCGATCAAACCGTTGGCGATCTGGAACAGGCCATCGAGATCATGGCACGGCATGGTGCGATGGCGGCGGCACGGGATGAGGCCTTGATGTGGGCGGAGCGGGCGCGGGCGGCTTTGGTGGTTCTGCCGGATCATCCGTTGCGTGGAATGTTGCGCGGCTTGGCGGATTATGTGGTGTCCCGCATCAACTGATGCGCGTTTTGTCCGACCAAGTGCCAAATTGCGCGCCTGCGGCGCAAGGCTTTTTCGGTTTGCGCGATGCGCTGGACGGGATGTGTGGTGCGATGATGGGTCGTTGGAATCTGGATATTTTTGAACAGATGATATGGGTTAGCGGGGGCGCAATGCGGCATGGCGGATCCACCATTCCGGGTGGGTGGCGGTCAGGTGATTCGCGGCGATACTCGCATCGGTTGCGGTAGCGAAGAGGCCAAAACAGGTCGCACCAGAGCCG
>NZ_JAKDLJ010000189.1 GCF_030452865.1 Pseudorhodobacter sp. | reverse complement strand
TACTCGGGATTGAATGAGAATTTCTGATTATCAACTTTGACTTGCCAACACCAATCGCACAGTTTCATATGGAGGTATCAGCGCAGAGGTGATCATGGACTTTATTGAACGTGTTAAAGACCTGTCGAAACGATCAAAGCACGCAACCAAACTTGCTTTGACGGAGGAGGCGACAAAAACCTCTGTTGTGTTGCCACTAATCCAGACATTGGGGTTTGACGTTTTCAATCTTGAAGAGGTCGTTCCGGAATTCATCGCTGATGTCGGCCTCAAAAAAGGTGAAAAAGTTGATTTTGCGTTGAATATTGACGGAAAATTATCGGTGTTGATTGAGGTCAAGCCGATTTCTATGTCACTGGGTTCCGCGCAATTCAGCCAGCTCTATCGCTACTTCGCAGTAACATCGGCCCGACTCGCAATCCTTACAAATGGTAAGGAAATTTGGTTCTTCTCTGACGTTGATGAGCCTAATAAGATGGACAAGAAACCATTTTTCACTTTTGACCTTCAATCACATGATGAGGGTCAAGTGCAGGAGTTTTCGCGATTTCAGAAAGATACCTTCTCAATTGATACGATTTTGGAGGCTGCGTCCAACCTGAAATATACTTCGGCGGCAGCAAGCTATATCAAAAAACAACTTGTCGATCCTGACGAAGAATTCACGAAATTGGTTGGGAGGCAAATCTACGATGGGATGTTGACGAAAGCCGTCGTCGAAATGTTGAAACCCGCGATTCAATCAGCACTCGACGACGTTATCCGTAACCGAATTCAGGACAAGCTGAATGTTGCTTTTCGTCCAGAATCTTCACCGCAAGAATCTGTGGGGTTGAGGACTGTTGAAGTAGCTGATCCTCCAAGCGATATAATCACGACTGAAGAGGAGGTTCAGGCGTTCATGATTGTTCGGGCGATTTGCGCGAAATCTGTCGCAATAGACCGGATCACCATGCGCGATGCAAAAACCTACTGCAGCGTCTTTTTGGACGACAACAACCGTAAACCTATCTGTCGGTTCTATTTCAATGCCAAGAACAGCAATTCAATTGGAATTTTTGATGGCCAAAAGGCCGAAACCAAACATCTGATTCAGACATTGTCCGACATTTATCAATTCGCATCGGACATTGAGGCGGCGGCAACCGCCCATGGGTAGCCCCCTCACCCCCTCTGCCGTATCTTCGCCCGCACCCTGCCCCAACCTCCGGGGCTGACGACAAACGACAAGAGGAACCCCGCGAAGAAACCGGCGAGTTCGGCGACCCAATCCCAGCCGCCGCCGAACAGCAATCCGAACAGCAGTTGGATCCCCATCAGCATGGCGATCAGCGCAAACGCGCGGTATTGGCTGCTGCCGGTGCCTGCCAGATTGGTCCACAAAAGGAAGGTAAACGCGCCGATAAGGCCGTAGACCGGCGGGTAGCCTCCGATCAGCGGCGCGTGGATCACGGGAACGGCGGTATAGGCCAGCGCGCCCGCCACAGCCGCGCCGAAGAAAACCAGCAACACCGCCCAAACGCGAAACACCTCCCCCACCATTTTGCCCAGGGCGAGCAGGAATACGACAACAAACAGCGTATGCGTGACGTTGTAATGCACCAGCGGATAACTGATCAGCCGCAGCATCCCTTGTGGCGGGTAACTCCCAAGCTCCAGCATCTGGCGCATGTAATCGGGCGAAAAGCCAAAGCGTTGGATCGCATCCAGCCGCCAGCCCACGCCCTGCGCGCCGCCGACAAACCCCGACGCGGCGAGGTTGACCACCACCTCCATCGCGATGATCGGCAGCGCCAGCAACCAGATCACGGGCGGCAGCGGGTTCAGCGGGGCGGCGTTCGGATCGCTTTGCATCGGGCCTCAAGAAGTTACCGAGGGCTGCCAGATTGACGCCCCGTCACGGCAAGGGTAAGCCCTTTGCAACACAGTTTCCAGATGGAGTATGACTTATGGCTGAGCCGGTCCAAACGCCTCAGGCTTTTTCCCCGCGCATCTTTTCGGGCATCCAGCCTTCAGGCGGCTTGACCCTTGGCAATTACCTTGGCGCATTGAAGCGTTTTGCCGAAAAGCAGAATGAGGGGATCGAGACGATCTATTGTCTTGTGGACATGCACGCCATCACCGTCTGGCAAGACCCGGCGAAACTGCGCCAGCAGACGCGCGAAGCAGCGGCGGCATTCATCGCTTCAGGTGTCGATCCGGCGCGGTCGATCCTGTTCAACCAGTCCCAGGTGACCGCCCATGCCGAATTGGCGTGGATTTTCAATTGCGTGGCGCGGATGGGCTGGATGGGCAGGATGACCCAATGGAAGGACAAGACCGCAGGCAAGGATACCGAAAACGCCTCGCTTGGCCTGTTCGCTTATCCCGCGCTGATGGCGGCGGATATTCTGGCCTACAAGGCGACGCATGTTCCGGTAGGTGACGATCAAAAACAGCATCTGGAATTGACCCGCGACATCGCGATGAAGTTCAACAATGATTTCGGCGTCAACTACTTCCCGATCACAGAACCGATGATCGAAGGGGCAGCGACGCGCGTGATGAGTCTGCGGGACGGCAGCAAGAAAATGTCGAAATCCGACCCGTCGGACCAAAGCCGCATAAATCTGACCGACGATGCCGATACGATTGCCAAGAAGTTCCGCAAGGCCAAGACCGACCCGGAACCCCTCCCGCACGATCTGGATGGGCTGAAGGACCGGCCAGAGGCGCGCAATCTGGTGAACATCTACGCAGCCCTGGCGGGGATCACGCCGGAAAAGGTGCTTGAAGACCACGGCGGCGCGCAGTTTGGTGCCTTCAAACCGGCGCTGGCGGATCTGGCAGTGTCCGTGATGGGGCCGATCACGGCGGAAATGAACCGTCTGATGCAAGACGCAGCAGAAATTGACCGCATACTTGGTGAAGGCGCGGACCGCGCCAACGCCATCGCCCGCCCGATTGTCGATCAGGTCTATGATATCGTGGGAATGATCCGGTCGCGGCCTGTTTAGGGTTTCTGGTCATGTCACCAAAGGAATCGCGGCTTTACACCCCGCGCAAGAAACCCTAAACCACGCGCCTTTCCCAACCGGCCCAAAGGCAAGACATGGCAGAGGCATTGCAGGTTTGCGGCGTGGATTTCGGCACGTCAAATTCGACGGTTTCCGTGATGCAGAACGGGCGTGCGCAGTTGATTGCGTTGGAAAGCGGCTCTGTCACCTTGCCTTCTGCGGTGTTTTGGGATGCGGATGGCCTGCCCCCCGTCTTTGGCCGCGCTGCAATAGCCGCCTATACCAGCGGCGAAGATGGGCGCTTGATGCGCGGGTTGAAATCGGCGCTCGGATCGTCGCTGATCCATGAAAAGACACGATTGGGCACTCGCTCGGTTGCTTTCACAGACATTCTGGGGCGATTTATCGGGCATATGCGCGACAGGTTAGAGGCAGTGCAACCCGGTACGCGCCATGTCGTCATGGGCCGCCCGGTGCATTTCGTCGAAAACGACGCCGAAGGCGACCGCGCGGCGCAGAATGTATTGGAGCAGATCGCGCGCGATGTCGGCTTTGAGCATATCGCCTTTCAGTTTGAACCCATCGCTGCCGCGCTCCACTACGAATCCAGCGTGGATGCGGAGGAGTTGGTGCTGATCGTCGATATCGGCGGCGGCACCTCTGACTTTTCGATCCTGCGGGTTTCGCCGGAGGGGCGCAGCCGGGCGGACCGAGACGCGGATATCCTGGGTAGTCACGGGATTCGCGTCGGCGGCACCGACTTTGACCGATTGCTTTCGTTGACACAAGTGATGCCGACGCTTGGCCTTGGCTCTCTGATCAACAAGGGCAAGACGCCGATGCCGATGCACTACTACATTGACCTTGCGACATGGCACCGGATCAACTTTCTTTATGCAGGCCGCGCGCTGACCGATCTGGGACAGATCAAATATGATGCAGCAGAGCCCGTCCTGATCGACCGGTTGATCCGAGTGATCGAAAAACGGCGGGGTCATTCCATCGCGATGGCGGTGGAGGCGGCGAAGATCGAGTTGTCGGAAACACTGGCAACGCCGATTCGGCTGGCAGATATGATCGGGGTGGACACCGAGGCAAGCCGCACGACTTTTGAAACTGCGGTGGCGAAACCTGTGAACCGGATTTCCGATGCGATTGCGGAGGTTCTGGCGCGGGCGGGGCTTCGCGGCGATCAGATCGGAACGGTATTCATGACCGGCGGCTCCTCCAGCCTGCCGACCATTCAGGACACAGTGCGCGCGGCTTTGCCCGGCGTGCGGCTTGCGACCGGGGATTTGCTGGGGAGCGTCGGCACCGGACTTGCGCTGGATGCCGCAAGGCGCTTTGCCTGACTGGACGGGATGCGCCATCGGTGCTTTAACAGTCGCAACGCGAAAGGACAGATCATGGCAATGGGCAAGAACTCCCGCACCTATTTTGAAGGCAAATGGCATGAGGGTAATATCGCCGTGATGCGCGCCGCCGATCATGGGATTTGGCAAGGCTCGTCAATCTTTGACGGCGCTCGCTTTTTTGACGGGGTGGTGCCTGATCTGGCGAAACACTGCGCCCGCGCCAATCGGTCCGCCGAAGCCCTGATGATCACCCCGACAGTTGCGACCGATGAGATGGAGGCGATCATCCGCGACGGATTGCGCGCCTTTGGTCCCGGCGAGGCGGTCTATGTCCGCCCGATGTATTGGGCGATTGACGGGTCTGAACTGGGGGTGGCACCCAAGGAAAATTCAACTGCATTTTCAATCTCGCTTGAGGAAGTCGCGATGCCTGCATTTGAAAATGCAACCACGCTGACCAAAACCCGCTTTCGCCGCCCGGTGTTGGAGGACAGCGTTTGCAACGCCAAGGCAGGCTGTCTTTACCCCAACAATGCGCGGATGCTGATGGAGGCGAAAGCCAAGGGCTTTGGCAATGCGCTGGTGGCCGATGCCTTGGGCAATGTGGCGGAGACTGCCACGGCCAACGTGTTCATGGTCAAGGATGGTGTCGCATTCACCCCGATTGCCAATGGCACATTCCTTTCCGGCATTACCCGCGCCCGCCACATCACCAACCTGCGCGCCGATGGGGTGGAGGTGGTGGAAACCGTGCTGGGCTTTGACGATTTCAGCGCCGCGGATGAGGTGTTCCTGTCCGGCAACTTCGCCAAGATCACCCCCGTAAAGGCGTTTGACCACAGCCAGTACCAGATCGGCCCGGTCACCCGCCGCGCGCGCGATCTCTATTGGGACTGGGCGCATAGTGCCGGGGCGTAGGGACAGGGCATGTTCGGCAACGACAGCAGCTTTTATACCTTCTACACCCGGCTTGGCTTCCCCGTAGAAATCCGGCGTTCTATCGTCATTCTGATCGGAATTTATGTAATCTTTTCCGCCCATTCGACGCGAGCGATCATTGATGCGCTGATCCTGGTCGGCTTGTTGCTGCTGTCGATCTTTCTGCATGAGTTGGGCCACGCCTGGGGCTGCCGGGTGCAGGGAATTGCGGTGCGCCGTATCGTGATCTTTGGCGGTGGCGGCTTTTGTGAACATCGCCCATCGACCTATAAACAGGACGAGTTGATCGTACCGATGGGTCCGATTGTGAACCTGGCACTTTGGGCCATCGCCTCACTTGTCGCGAACTGGGGTTATGGGCAGGCGACGGATCAGACCGGGTATCTGACGTTTGAAGTGCTCTATTGGCTCGGAACTTTTGCGTTTCTCAATCTGGCGCTGTGCATTTTCAACATGGTGCCGGTGCAGCCGCTGGATGGCGGCAGGTTGCTCCACATCCTGCTGCGCAAGATCATGCCGCCGGTTGCCGCCCTGCGTCTGACCGGGGGGGTCGGGCTGGTGTTTTCGGTGCTGTGGATCCCGGCAATGATCTTTGTGTTCATGACGACCGGCTGGCTTTTGTTCTACTTTCCGTCGATCAAGCAGCATCTGGCGATGTGGCAGGGCAAACATGCGGCGTGACGCCGCTTCAGCCACGAAGGCTTGCCAGCAGGGGGGCATCTCGTCCATTATCCCGCTGCAACGGCGGGGAATGACATGCGCAAGTTTATGGTGGTGCTGGACGACAGCCGTGAGTGTTTGAATGCAATGCCCTTTGCCGCATTGCGGGCGGCCCATACCGGGGCAGGCGTGCAGATCCTGTCTGTTATCCCACCGGAGGAATTTCAGCACTGGATGGGTGTCGCCGACCTGATGCGTGCCGAGGCGCGCGAACGGATCGAAGCGCATTTTGAGGTGTTCGCAAAATGGATGCGCGACAAGCAGGGCGTGAACCCTGAACTGGTCATCCGCGAAGGCGACCCCGCAACCGAGATTCTGGCGCAGGTGCGCGAAGATCCGCAAATCGGGGTGCTGGTTCTGGGTGCCGGCAATGACAAAAGCGGCCCCGGCCCGCTGGTCACGCAGATGAGCCGGAATTCCGGCGCGCTGCCGGTGCCAATCACCATTGTTCCCGGTGACATGTCTAAAGAGCGTTTGGAGAAGATCACCTGACGGCAGGTCGCCGCGCGACATGACAGCCAGGGCCGGGCGTTGCCCTTGACCGAAATTGCGGTATTGTCGGGATCAACAGGGTCATTTCCCGGTTTGACGTGCCTTCCCCCGGTGAATAGGCTCCGTTTTGCGCTATTTTAACTACGTCGAGTTTTTTGTGATGCTGGCCACGGTGATCCAGTGGCTTGTGCTTGCCTCCATCACCGGCGT
>NZ_JAKDLJ010000188.1 GCF_030452865.1 Pseudorhodobacter sp. | reverse complement strand
CCTGACCTGGATTCGGATTGGCCACTTGGTAGGACGCTGCTGTCGCTTGGGCTCGCACTGTTGGTGCTGATCGCCTATGCCTATATGATCAAACCTCTCGGCTTCATCATTCCGACTGTCATCGCCTCCGGCATCCTCAGCTATCAGATCAACCCAAAGCCGAAACTGGCGGCCCTTACCGGGCTTGGCCTCGGTATCGGGCTGTTCGTGCTGTTCAAATTCATCCTCGGTCTTGGCCTCAAGGGCCTGCCGCCTGCGTTGATGGGCTAGGGGCAAATCATGGATATTCTTTCAAACCTTGCGCTCGGCTTTTCCATCGCGCTGTCACCTTGGACCCTGATGCTGGCGTTGATCGGCTGCTTTGTCGGCACCATCATCGGCGCGCTGCCGGGGCTTGGGCCGTCAAACGGCGTGGCCTTGTTGATCCCGATTTCGTTTTCCATGGGGTTTGACGCGATCTCCGCGCTGGTCCTGCTGACAAGCGTGTATTACGGCGCGATGTATGGCGGGCGGATCTCCTCGATCCTGCTGAACATTCCCGGCGATGAACCTGCGGTGATGACCACGCTGGACGGCTTTCCAATGGCGAAACAGGGCCTTGCGGGGGAGGCGCTGGTGGTTTCGGGTGTCGCCTCTTTTGTCGGCTCGTTTATCGCGACGATTGGCCTTGCGCTGATGGCGCCCTGGCTCGCGCGCGTGGCGTTCCAGTTCGGTCCGGCCGAGTATTTCGCGTTGTATATGCTGGCGTTTTGCACTTTGGGCGGCATGGGGTCCAACAATCAGGCGAAATCGGCAATGGCGGCCTGTATCGGCCTTGGCATCGCGATGGTCGGCCTCGACAAGACCACCAACATGCAGCGATTCACCTTTGGCCAGATGCATCTGTTTGACGGCATCGACTTTCTGGTTGCCATTGTCGGTCTGTTTGCAGTGACCGAAGTGTTCAGCTTCATTGAAAGCCATGGCAAGGAAAGCGCGATTGGCGTGAAGCTGGGCAAGGTTTCGATCCCGTGGAAGATGCTGAACCAGACCAAGGGCGCGATGCTGCGCGGCACCGGAATCGGCTTCGTCGCCGGGATCCTGCCGGGGGCTGGCGCGTCTCTGGGGTCGTTTCTGGCCTACATGGGCGAAAAATCGATGTCGAAGGACAAGGCGAGTTTCGGCCATGGCAACCCATCGGGCGTTGCGGCACCCGAGGCAGGCAATAACGCCGCCGCCGGGGGGGCCTTGATCCCGATGCTGACGCTCGGGGTGCCGGGGTCCGGCACAACGGCGGTGCTTTTGGCGCTGCTCCTGACGCTGAACATCACGCCGGGGCCACTGCTGTTCACCGAACGCCCGGATGTCGTTTGGTCGCTGATTGCCGCCCTGATGATCGCCAACATCATGCTTCTGATCATGAACGTACCAATGGTCAAAGTGTTCGTCAAAATCCTGCAAGTGCCGTCATTCGTGCTGCTGCCAGGTGTGACGATGATTGCCTTTGTCGGCATCTATTCCCTCACCGGGTCCAGTTTCGATCTGCTGATGATGGTGGCCTTCGGCGTCTTGGGATATGTCTGCCGCAAGCTGGAAATTCCCACTGTACCGATCATCCTCGGCATCCTTCTGGGCAACGCGATGGAAGATAACCTGCGCCGCGCCATGATTCTGTCGGACGGGGACTGGACATATCTGCTGTCCTCGCCAATCTCCATCGGCTTCTGGATCGCGGCGGTTCTGGGCTTTGTCGCGCCGATTTTCCTGCGCCGTTTTCTGGCCAAACCCGCGCCGCTTCCCACAATGGACGATGACTGATGCCAACCCGCATTCTGATCCCTTCTGGCGTGTTATGCTTGGGCTTTGACCATATTGCTTTGGCGCGCGGCGTGGCGAACCGGCCGGACCTGATCGCAATCGACGGCGGCTCCACCGATTCCGGTCCTGCGTCTCTGGGCGCGGGGCAGTCGAAATACGCCCGTTCCGTTACCAAATCGGAATGGCGGGAATTGATGCTGGCGCGGGCAGAGGCCGGGGTGCCGCTCGTGATCGGCACCGCAGGCACATGCGGCGCCGATGCCTGCGTCGACTGGATGTATGAGATCACTGTGGAGATCGCCGCCGAACTGGGCCAGTCCTTGCGCATCGCGCGGCTTTATTCCGGACAACCCACCGCACGCGTAGCCAAGGCAATGCAGGAAGGTCGCATCCGCCGCCTGTTCCCGGCCCCCGAAATCAGCGCCGAAACGCTGGCGCAGATGACCAATATCGTCGCCCTGGCCGGAGCCGAGCAAATCCAGGCCGCAATCAACACCGGCGCTGACATCATCATCGCGGGTCGCACGACCGACACCGCCATCATCGCCGCCTTGCCCTTGCTGCGCGGCGATCATGCAGGCGGCGCATGGCACGGCGCGAAAGTGGCCGAATGTGGCGCGCTTTGTTCTACCAACCCGACATCGGGCGTCATTCAGGTGGATTTCGATGAGAGCGGCTTCACGATCGAACCGTTGGCGGAAGGCGCGCAATGCACCCCGCATTCGGTTTCCGCCCATATGCTCTATGAAAACTCCGACCCGTTCATCCTCTATGAACCCGGCGGCCATCTCGATGTCACCAAGACCCGGTATCAGGCGCTGGATGCCCGCCGTGTGCGGGCCACCGGGTCGGAATGGGTGCCGGGTCGCTATACCGTAAAACTCGAAGGCGCGCGGCACGCGGGCTACCAAACCACATTGATCTCCGTTTTGCGTGACGCGCATTACGTCGCCAACGCGCAGACCTGGGCCGATAAGCTGCACGGGTTTCTTGACGCCCTGATTTCCAAACGGATGGGGATCGCGTCCGACAGCTATGACCTCGATTTCCGCCTGATCGGCATCAATTCAGCTTTGGGCGCGATGGAAAACCGTCAGGGTAGCCCGGTGGAAGTGGGGGTACTGCTGATCATCACGGCAGAAACCCAGGCGCTTGCTTCCGAGATCGGCAAGCTCGCCAACCCGCATATGCTGCATTATCCGCTGACGGAAAACGAGGAACTTCCCACCTTCGCCTTCCCCTACTCCCCGGCGCAATCGGATCGCGGAGCGCTGTACGAATTTGGCCTCAACCATGTGATGGAACTCGATGACCCGATGTCCGCCTTCCGTCTTGAGGTAACGGAGGTGCCGGCATGACCAAAGCCGCCGAGATTGCCCACAAGATCCGTTCCAAGAACGCCGGCCCGTTCTGGGTGACCGTCGATGTGTTCTGCGGCACGCCTGCCGCCTACACCCGGTTGACCACAGACCTGACAACCGAAACCGTCGCCGCACTCTATCACCAACCGAGCCAGAGCCTTAAACGCTTCGAAATCCCTGACCTGCATGTCATCAAGTTTTCCTTCCCGCGCCCGGTGGTGCAAGGCAACCGCAAAGACCGCGATATGCATGGCGCACAATGGGCGACCTTGCTTGCCGAACTTGATCTCTGACTCTGCGTTATCTTCTCTGCAAAAACATCAGGCATCGGCGAGCAAACGCACCGCCACTCTGGCGGGAGAATTTCCTATCCAGCAACCATTCGGGGTATTGCAGAATTTGGACAGGAAGGGGTCCGACAAGGTGTTCGCCGCGCAAAGGTCACATCACCCCCGCGCCCGCACTACCTGCAACAGCGGCATTACTTCGGCCATTTCCGGCCCATGCTCCTGCCCGGTCAGAGCCTTGCGTAGCGGCATGAACAGGCCCTTGCCCTTGCGGCCCGTCGCCTCTTTCACTGCCGCCGTCCAGTCTTTCCACGTTTCCGGGCCGTACGGCATTTCGGGCAGCAGCGTCATGGCTTGTGTGACGAAATCGCGATCTTCGTCGTCGATCAACGGCTCTGCGCCGTCGCGAAACAGGGTCCACCACCCGTCCAGATCGTCCAATACGGTGATGTTGTCCTTGGCGACGCGCCAGAAGCCCTCGTGCAGGTTCGCCGGCACGCCCAACGCGGCAATGCGTTCGGAGACCGTATCAAAGGGCAGACCCTGGACATAGGCGCGGGTTAAAGGAAACAGGTCTTCGGCGTCGAATTTGGTGGGTGCGGCACCGAAACTGCCGATATCGAACCCGTCCATCAATTCTTGATGTGTGGTGGCAAGCTCAACCGGTTTCGACGATCCCAACCGCGCCATCAGCGACAGCAGTGCCATCGGCTGCACGCCGCGCGCGCGCAGGTCACGCAGGGACAAGGTGCCAAGGCGTTTTGACAGCGCCTCGCCGTGCGGGCCGGTCAGCAGGGAGTGGTGGGCGAAATTCGGCGGATTGCCGCCCATCGCTTGCATGATCTGAATTTGCGTCGCGGTGTTGGTCACATGATCCGCACCGCGCACGATAAACGACACCCCCATGTCGATATCATCGACCGAGGAGGCGAAAGTATACAGCACCTGTCCATCACCGCGGATCAACACCGGGTCCGACACGCTCGCCGCGTCAATTGAGATCGGGCCAAGGATGCCATCGGCCCATTCGATCCGCTCCAGATCAAGACGAAAGCGCCAATAGCCGGGGGTGGTTTCGCGCAACTTGTCTTTCTCTGCCGATGACAGGTGCAAGGAGGCGCGGTCATAGACCGGTGGCTTGTGCATGTTCAGCAGCTTCTTGCGCTTGAGGTCCAGGTCGGTGGGCGACTCAAAACATTCGTAAAACCGACCCGCTGCTTTCAACGCCTCTGCCGCCTCGCGATACCGCTCCAGCCGCAGCGATTGTTTTTCCACCCGATCCCAGGTCAAGCCGAGCCATTCCAGATCTTCCATGATCCCGTCGGAATATTCCTGTTTGGAGCGTTCCTGATCGGTGTCATCCAGCCGCAAGATGAAGGTGCCACCGGATTTACGCGCGATCATCCAGTTCATCAAAGCGGTGCGCAGATTGCCGACATGGATGAAGCCTGTTGGCGATGGGGCAAAGCGGGTAACGGTCGGGCGTGTGGTCATTTCTGGCTCTCCTGCAACCGGGTTGATCTGTCACATGGGGCGCGGATTGTCCATATCCTGCCGGGTCATGTCGCGGCGCATGTCAGCTTTCATCGCGCCAGCGGTTCACGATCGGATAACGCCGATCCAGCCAGAAGGCACGGCGGGTCAGGCGGGTGCCGGGGGCAGATTGGAACCGCTTGTGTTCCGACAGATAGACCAAACGCTCCACCTTCTTGACCGTCTCCCGGTCAAACCCTCCCTCCACCAGATCGCCAACCGCGACGTCATTGTCGACCAACCCTTCGAGAATGGCATCGAGCACCGGATAAGGTGGCAGGCTGTCCTCATCCTTTTGGTCGGCGCGCAGTTCCGCCGAAGGCGGCTTGTCGATGATGCGGGCTGGGATCACCTCCCCCTGCTTGCCCATCATCCAGTCGCGATGATTGGCATTACGCCAGCGGCAGGTTTCAAATACGCGCGTCTTGTACAGGTCTTTGATCGGGTTGAACCCGCCCGCCATGTCGCCGTAAATCGTGCAATAGCCGACGGCCACCTCCGACTTGTTGCCCGTCGTCAGCAGCATTTCACCAAATTTGTTCGACAAGGCCATCAACAGCAAACCGCGCAGGCGCGACTGGATGTTTTCCTCGGTCAGGTCGGGCTTTGTCCCTTCGAACAACGGCGCAAGCGTGTTGGTGATCGCCTGCCGCCCGTCACTGATCGGCACGAAATCATAGCGGCACCCCAACCGCTCCGCGCAATCCTTCGCGTCCTCCAGACTGGAGGGCGAGGTATATTCCGACGGCAGCATCACGCAACGGACATTGTCCGGGCCGATGGCATCAGACGCAATGGTGGCGACGATGGCAGAATCAATGCCCCCCGAAAGCCCCAAAAGCACTTTCTTGAAGCCGGTCTTACCCATGTAGTCGCGCAGCGACAGGACCATCGCGTGATAATCCGCCTCCCATGCGTCGGGCTGCTTCACCCGCGCGCCCTGCTCCGCCCGCCAACCCTCAGCGGTTTCGGCAAAATCGACATGGGTGATCGCGGTTTGAAACGCAGGCATCTGCACCGCCAGCTTGCCGCCGGGGTTCAGTACGAAGGAGGCTCCGTCAAACACCTGATCGTCCTGACCGCCGACCATGTTGAGGTAGACCAGCGGCAGACCCGTCTCCACCACCCGCGACACCATAATGTTCTGACGTACCGCCAGTTTGTCGCGGTAATAGGGGGAGCCGTTGGGGACCAGCAAAATCTCTGCCCCGGTTTCGGCATGTGTTTCCGCCACATCCATGAACCAGCTATCCTCACAAATGGGGGAGCCGATGCGTAAGGGGCCGACGCGGTAAGGGCCGCTGACCTCTGCCGGGGAAAACAGGCGCTTTTCGTCAAAGACGGAATCATTCGGCAGATGGTGTTTCAACACCGTTGCCGCGATGCGCCCGGCTTGCAGGATGAAATAGGCGTTGAACAAACGCCCGCCTTCAAACAGCGGGCCGCCAATGGCCAGCGCCGGACCGTCGGCGCAATCTTTTGCCAAAGCGGAGAGTTCGCGCGCCACATCTTCCACGAATTGCGGGCGCTGGATCAGGTCTTGCGTCTGATACCCCGTGATGAACATTTCCGGCAGCGCCACCATCTGCGCGCCTGCATCGCGGCCTTGTTGCCACGCATCCCGCGCTAGCGCCGCGTTTTCGGCCAAGGCGCCGACGGTCGGGTTCAACTGTGCCAAAGTCAGGCGAAATCTTTCAGCCATGGGCATTCCTTCCTTCGTGCTGCGGCTTCGGTT
>NZ_JAKDLJ010000187.1 GCF_030452865.1 Pseudorhodobacter sp. | reverse complement strand
CCAAAACCAAGGGGGGGGCCCACCCCCCCCCCCGGCGCTTGCGCCTTATTCCCCGTAGGGCACCCAGATGGTTTTTACCTCTGTCGCGGCGCGCAGAAACTCGCGCCCTTCCGCCGTGGCCCAATTGGTTGCAATGCCATGGTTTACCCATGTCCGTTTCAGATTGCCTGCTGATGCCTTCTCTACGACCCCTGACAGATCGGAGGAGGAGAAACACCACAGCGCGTCCACATCGAGATGGCTCGCCAAAGGCTTTGATAATTCTGCATGCGACCCAGTGACGATATTTACCACACCACCCGGCAGATCGGACGTATCCAGCACCTGATAGAGATCGGTCGCGGCCAAAGGATAGGCTTGCGACGGGATCAGAACGCAGGTGTTGCCCATCGCAATCGCCGGAGCCATCAGGCTGACCAGTCCCAAAAGCGGTGCCTCGTCCGGACAAATCGCACCGATCACACCACAAGGTTCATTCATCGCCAGCGCAACACCCCGGATCGGCACCGACTTCACGGCACCGTCGAACTTGTCGGCCCAAGCGGCATAGGTGAACAGCCGCGCGATGCTGGCCTCCACTTCAGCAGCGCCCGGTTTACCGGTCATATCAAACAAGCGGCGGGCAAATTCTTCTGCCCGCGCCGACAGGTTTTCCGCGATGTAGAAAAGAATTTGCGCACGCAAATGGGCCGAGGCTTTGCCCCAGCCTTTCGCGGCATGCGCCGCTTCCACCGCGTTGCGGATATCCTTGCGGTTGCCGCTGCCGACATGGCCCAGCAGCGCGCCCTTGGGGGACCATATGGTCTGACTGTAACCACCATCGGGCCGCGCCTGCTTGCCGCCAATGTACAGTTTCGCGGTGCGGTCAAGCCCCGTAACTTCGGCCGCTTTCGGCTCTGCCACCGCCTGCACGGCTTTCAGCGGTTTCGTCGCGATTTTAGGGCGCAGATAAGCCAGCAACCCTTCCCAACCGCCTTCACGGCCAAAACCACTTTCACGCATGCCGCCAAACCCGGCAGCCGCGTCGAGCATATTGGCGCCGTTGATCCAGATAACCCCGGCCTTGACCTTCGGCGCCATATCCAGCGCGAGATTGATATTTTCGGTCCAGATGCTCGCTGCCAAGCCGTAGCGGGTGTTATTGGCCAATTCCACCGCTTCCGAGGGTGTGCGGAACGTCATCGACACCAGTACGGGGCCAAAGATTTCCTCTTGCATCAAAGGACTTGCAGAGCCAAGGCCAGTGATCAAAGTTGGCGGATAGAAACACCCAGCAGGCACGGCACAAGCGGCGCGGTATTTCTCACCATCCGAGGCGTCGACCATCGCCGTGATTCGCGCCAATTGCCGGTCATCGACAATCGCACCAAGGTCAACGCATTTGTCCAACGGATCGCCCAGGCGCAATCCGTCCATTCGAGCGCGCAGTTTGGCGTGAAAACGCTCCGCCACACCTTCTTGAACCAGCAAACGCGATCCCGCGCAGCAAACCTGCCCGCCATTGAACCAGATCGCATCAACCAGGCCTTCGACCGCTGAATCCAGATCGGCGTCAGCGAACACGAGATAGGGCGACTTTCCGCCCAGTTCCAACGTCAGCGCCTTGCCGCTCCCCGCCGTCGCCTCGCGAATTTTGCGACCAACAGGGGTGGAGCCGGTGAACGCGATCTTGTTGACATCCTTGTGGTCCACGAGTGCCGCCCCGGTGCGGCCATCGCCTGTCACCACATTCAGCACACCGGGGGGCAGCCCCGCCTCCCGGCTGATTTCGGCGAACAAAAGGGCGGTCAGCGGGGTATATTCTGCGGGTTTCAGCACCACGGTATTGCCCGCCGCCAATGCCGGCGCGACCTTCCATGCCAGCATCAGAAGCGGGAAATTCCATGGAATCACCGCGCCGCAAACACCAAGCGGCTCCATCCCCGGTTGTTCACTGTGCAAAAGCTGCGCCAGGCCAGCGTGATAGTAGAAATGCCGCGCGACCAGAGGCACATCAATATCACGGCTTTCGCGGATCGGCTTGCCGTTGTCGAGCGTTTCCAGAACGGCCAGCAAGCGTGAATGCTTCTGCACCAACCGCGCCAGCGCATAAAGGTACTGCGCGCGTTTATGCCCCGACAGCCGCGCCCATTTCGGCTGTGCCTTGCGGGCTGCGCTGACAGCCGCGTCAATATCAGCGACGCTGCCTTGCGTTACATGCGCCAAGACCTGACCGGAGGCGGGAAAGCGGGTGTCAAACACCTCCCCCGCTTCGGTGAACGCACCATCAATCCAATGGCCAAAGCGCCCGTCATGGCGATTGATCCAGGCAAACGCCTCATCGCTGGATTCCGGGGCGGGGCCATAGGACATATCGTTGAAAATCTCTTTGATGGTCATGGTTTCACCCGATTGCATGGCGATTGGCGGCGGAATAAGCACCGGTGATATGATGTTCCAACTGGCGCTCAATATCCCCCAGAAGGGAGGATGCGCCAAAGCGGAACAGATCGGGTTGCAGCCACGGCGCGCCCAATTCATCCTTCATCAGGGCAAGATAAACCAGCGCGTCCTTGGCCTTGGAAATCCCACCCGCAGGCTTGTAGCCAACCTTGATCCCCGTCCGCTCCTGATAATCGCGTATTGCGCGCACCATGGTCAGGGTGACGGGCAGGGTCGCGTTCACGGGCTCTTTTCCGGTGGAGGTTTTGATGAAATCGGCCCCGGCCATCATCGCAACCAGACTGGCGCGGGCGACATTGCGCAGGGTGCCAAGCTCCCCCGTCGCAAGGATCGCTTTCATATGCGCCTCACCACAGGCCGCGCGCATTTCGGCGACTTCATCGTACAGTGCCTGCCAGTTTTGGGTCAGCACATGGCGGCGGGAAATCACGATATCAATCTCGCGCGCGCCGGCCGCCACGCTTTCGCGAATCTCGGCTATGCGCAGGTGCAAAGGCGAGAGGCCAGCGGGAAACCCGGTAGAGACCGCGGCAACCGGGATGCCCGACCCTTCGAGCGCCCGCACCGCGACTTCCACCATGTCGTGATAAACGCAAACCGCGCCGGTGGTCAGCCCTTCCATCCCCAAGGCGGCCAGAATATCTGGCCGCACCGGTTGGCGTGCCTTGATGCACAGGCGCTGTACGCGGCCCGCCGTGTCATCCCCGGAAAGCGTGGTCAGGTCGATGCAGGCAATCGCCTTGCACAGCCATGCTGCCTGATAGTCCTTTTTGACGGTGCGCCGCCCCGGCAAAGTGGCGGCGCGGCGCTCAATGGCGGAGGTGTTTGCCTGCACTGAGGCAACCCAGTCCAAATCCAGCGGCATCGCGTGATTGCGGGCATGGGCAAGTTGCGGCAGATTGTCGGTTTTTGTCGCGGTGTGGCGGGCGGTATCGGTTTGCACAGCAAGGCTCCGCTTGATCGGGATGCGAAAGGGTGCCATGCGGTGCGGTCTGTGGCAAGGGTTCCGCCTGCGTCAATGGTCAGGTTTTGTCATCACGGTTCCGGGTGCGGGGCGGATCATCAGCGCCTCCATATCTGTCTCCTGTTCCTCAAAGGTTGCCCAGTCGCGCGTCGTTCCTGTGTCGGGAAGGTCGTCCTCCTCGCCGTAGCGATGCAGATGCGCCTTGGCGATGAAATTTGCGGTGATCGGTGCCGTCAGCAACAGAAACACCGTGATCAGCAATTCGTGAAAACTGAGCCTCCCCTGCAACAGCAGGAAATACAGCATCGACGCGATCAGTACGCCACCGACGCCGAGTGTGGTGGCTTTGGTCGGCGCGTGCAGCCGCGTCATCGTGCTCGGCAGTTTCAGCAAGCCGTAGCTGCCGATCAGCCCGAAAAGACCGGCACCCACCAGCATCACCGAAATCAGGATTTCTGCGAAAGTTTCCATGGTTGCCCCCTATTCGATGATGTCGCCGCGCAAGACGAACTTGCAATAGGCGACGGTGGAAACGAAACCGGTCATGGCAAACAGCAGTGCCGCTTCAAAGTAAACGCCGCTATGGGTGCTGATGCCGTACAGCACCAGAATCGCGATGACATTGATCACCATCGTATCCAGCGCCAAAACGCGGGTGATAACGCCGGGCGCGCGGAAAATGCGCCAGAGATTGAACAAAAGCGCGAAGCCGAAGCAGCCGAACGCAAAATTCAGGGCATATTGGATCATTCGAATATCCTTTCAAACGGGCCTCATAGCGGGTCTTGATCTCATCCCGAACCTCATCGGGGTTCGGTGCATGCAGGCAATGGATCAGCAGCGCCTTGCCATCACCTGACATATCGGCAGTCAGGGTGCCGGGGGTCATGGTGATCGTGCCCGCAAGCATGGTGATCGCCTCGGGTTTGATGAGATCGAGCGGAACTGTCACCCAAGCCGGGCGCAGCTGCGAATTGGGTTTGAACAACACGATCCCCGCTACGATGAAGTTCGATTTGACGATGTCATACATCACCAGCGCGACATAAACTGCCATTCCGATCGGGGCGCGGATCAACGGGCGGTCGGGCCAATAGGGCGCGGTGAAGATCGGGATGATGGTGCCAAGGATCGCCGCAAACAGCAGCGACCCGAGGGTGATCTGGTTCACCAGCATCATCCAGACCGCAACCAGCGTCAGCGTCAGCAATGGATGGGGGAAAACCCTGTGCAACATGCGTCTACTCCTTTGCCGGGGGGAACACGGCATGAATATAGGCCGTGCGGTCAAAAAGTTCCGCGCTGGTCGCGGTCAGCCAATCCATCACCGGGCCAGCCAGAATGGTCAGCAGCGCCAGCCCGGTCAGCAGCGCAAAGACGATGACAAAGGCGAGCGGTTCGGGCTTGGGTGCCGCGCGCAGCTTTTTGGCGGTTGTGGCATGGGATTTCCAGAACACCGCACTTCCCGAACGGGAAAAGCCGATCACCAGGGCCAATGAGGTGACAAGAATGGTTGACCAGATCAGCACAATATCGGCCCCGCGTGTGGCGTCCATGATCAAGAGCTTGCCGATGAAGCCGGAAAGCGGCGGCATGCCCGCCATCGCGATTGCCCCGGCGAAGAACAGCGCGGCCAGCAGCCCATGCTGCGCCATTGGTGGCCGCAACTCGTTCAGATTGTCGGTTCCACGCCGCTTCAGCACCAGATCGGCGATCAGGAACAGAACCGCGCCGGTCAGTGTCGAATGGATCAGGTAGTACAGACCCGCCGCCAATGCAGGCACAGTGAATTGCGAAATCGCGATGAACAGCGTCCCCATGGAACCGATGACCGCGAATGTCACCTGCCGCGCCAATCCGGTAGCCCCGACCACGCCCACCGACCCGATGACAAGCGTGATGAGTGCGGCTGGCAGCAAAAGATCGGCAAATAGCGTGCCGGTCGCGGCGGTGGTTGGCGGAAAGATCAGCGTAAAGACCCTGATCGTGGCATAGGCACCAACCTTGGTCATCACCGCAAACAGCGCCGCAACCGGGCCGGGGGCAAAGCTGTAGGTCGCAGGCAACCAGAATTGCAGCGGCACCAAAGCGCCCTTGATCGCGAAGACCAGCAGCAGCAGCACCGCGCCCGTGCGGACCAGTGCGGCATCGCCCGGTGGAAGCTCCGCCACCTTCACCGCAAGGTCGGCCATGTTCAGCGTGCCGGTAACGGAATAGATCGTCGCCAAGGCGAACAGAAACAGGGTGGAGCCGACAAGGTTGTAGGCGACATATTGCACGCCCGCTTTCAACCGCGCAGCACCACCGCCGTGGATCATCAGGCCGTAGCTTGCGATCAACAGCACCTCGAAAAACACGAAAAGGTTAAACGCGTCGCCAGTCAGAAAGGCACCACACAGGCCCATTAACTGAAACTGAAACAAAGCGTGAAAATGATTGCCGCGCGCGTCCCAGTTCGACCCGATGGCATAAAGCTGCACCGCCAGCGCCAGCAGCGCCGTCAGCGCCACCATCATCGCTGACAACCGGTCGAGCATAAGGACGATACCAAAGGGCGCCGGCCAGTCGCCCAGGAAATAGACCTGAGGCGGGTTATGCGCGGCCGTATAGAGCAGCACCATCGAAATCGCGAGCAGGGCGACGGTTCCACCCGTTGAAAAAATACGCTGCAAGCGCAGATCGTGCCGCATCACCAACACGATGAACGGAGCAAGCAAGGCGGGCAGAATGACCGGCGCGATGATCCAGTGATTCATTCCGCTGTCCCCGGTTTTTGCGTGGATTCCTTGGCATCCGCTTCCATGCCGATGTTATCATCGCCGGTTTCAAGAAACGCCCCCAGCGCCATCATCACAATCAGCGCGGTCATACCGAAACTGATGACGATAGCAGTCAGCACGAGCGCCTGTGTCAGCGGATCAGTGTAGCCTCGGGCCTGATCCGTCAGGATCGGCGGCAATCCGATTGCCAGACGACCGGAAGCAAAGATGAACACGTTGACGGCATAGGACAGCATCGCCAGCCCGACGATCACCGGAAAGGTACGTCTGCGCAGCACCAGATAAATCCCGCATGCGGTCATCACGCCCACGGCAGAGGCGACAAGAATCTCCATGTCAATGCGCCCCTTTCACGTCCGGTTCTTCGCCGGGTTGAATATCAAACGGCTCCACGTTCACCGTTTCCCCGGCACGAATTGCGATGCGGCTGATGGAGGCGAGGGCCAGCATCACCGCCCCTACCACGGTCAGGAACACCCCGGCGTCGAAGATCGACGCGGTTGCCAGTTCAAACTTCTCGACAATCGGCGGATGGACATAGCCGAAAGCCGA
>NZ_JAKDLJ010000186.1 GCF_030452865.1 Pseudorhodobacter sp. | reverse complement strand
GCCAAAAATATTGGAACCTATATAACGATTGCCAATACTTGAAAGCAGAAGATGATATTCCATATGAAGATCAGGACCCCCATTCCAAACGGTTGATCGACGCTTGCGACAGTGACAGGTTCGACATTACCCCGGATCATATCAGACTCGCTCGCCAAGGCTATTTCGCCAACATCTCATATATTGACGACAAAATCGGTGAAATCCTGCAAACTCTGGAAGACACACGGCAAGAAGCGATCATCCTCTTTGTATCCGACCATGGCGATATGCTGGGCGACCGCGGCCTCTGGTTCAAAATGAACTTCTTTGAAGGCTCTGCCCGTGTGCCGATGATGATCTGCGCACCGGGACTGGAACCGCATGTGCAAACCACACCGGTCTCCACCATCGACGTTACCCCGACGCTTTGCGATCTGGCCGGAATAGATATGTCCGAAATCAAGCCCTGGACCGATGGCATCTCATTGCTGGCGCTGGCAAAGGGCGGGGAGCGTATGGAACCCGTCGCCGTGGAATACGCCGCAGAAGGCTCCATCACACCTTTGGTGATGCTGCGCGATGGCAAGTGGAAATACACCCGCTGCCTGGCCGATCCTGACCAGCTTTTCGATATCGAGAATGACCCGATGGAGCGCAACAACCTCGCCACCGACCCGGCCCATTCCGCCACGCTCCGGACCCTGCGCGCGAAATCCGAGGCGCGTTGGGATTTGCACGCCTTCGACGCACAGGTCCGCGAAAGCCAGGCACGGCGCTGGGTGGTCTATGAGGCGTTGCGCAGTGGCGGTTATTACCCTTGGGACTTCCAACCGCTGCAAAAGGCATCAGAACGCTACATGCGCAATCACATGGATCTGAACACGCTGGAGGAAAGCAAGCGCTTCCCGCGGGGCGAATAAACCGTGACGCGCCGTGTCGGGGCGGGGTTTCATCCCCCGACCACCACCACCGATCGCCCGGTCCTGCCACTCACGCCTGCGCCAGCCAATCCCGCGCCGTGTCCAACTCGCTAAGATCAAAGGTGCGCAGCTTGGTTGCCATGAACGCCCCCGCCGCCTTGGTCAGCGGGCTGATCCAACCCATGTCCGACACCACCGCGCAATGGGTGATATGCGGCAGGATTTTTACGTCATATTTGATGCCCTGCCATAGCAGGCTAGGATCAAAGCCGTGGAAACTCTCGATGATCTCCAACAGCTTGATCTTGTCATGTTCTTTCACGAAAGCGTCGAGCGGGGCCGACAGGGCGTCGAAATCCTCTGAAGTGACTTTACCCGAGACGGTAAATTCAAAGATCTTGCTTTGCGGCAGCGTGCGATAGGTGGTGGCCATGGTGCAACTCCATTCATTCAAGATGATGTGGCGCAGCATAGCATGAATCGCGCAGCTTCGCGCTGATCGCAATCAGGTTTTTCGTATGAAGCAAGGCGCCACCGCAAGGCGGGCTGCATCACCCCATCTGATCCGCCAATATAATCTCCGCCCCTTTCCATCCCATCAAGATCGAAGGCGCGTTGGTATTTCCGGCAATCAGGTTCGGGAACGCGCTCGCATCACAGACGCGCAGTCCCTGCACCCCCTTCACCGCCAACCGATTGTCCACCACATCGCCCATTCGACAGGTGCAGGAGGGGTGATAAACCGTCCCCGACCGCAACCGGAAATCGGTGATCAGATCGGCATCCGAAGTTACCTCCGGTCCCGGCCGCAATTCCTCAGCGATCACCTTTGCCATCGGGCCTTGCGCCGCGATCTTGCGGATGAACTTCACCGCCGCCAGCATTTCCGCCACATCATGGTCCGTCGAATAGGCATTACCGACAATCTGCGGCGGCGCGAACGGATCGTCTGACCGGACTTTCAGCCACCCGCGCGAGGTGGGGCGGCAATTCGACAACCCGATCGACAGGCCGGAAAACGGGTCGGGTGTCAGCAAAGGGCGCTCACCCGCCTTCGGAATCAGAGTGGAGAACGCCTGCATGTAAAGCTGCATGTTCGGGCGGGCGAGGTCCGGCGAGGTCCGGAAAAACCCACCCGCATGATTGATGCTTTTTGACAGCACGCCGCGCCCGGTCAACAGATATTGCAACCCCACCGCCAGTTTGCCCCACCACGGGCGCAAAATGTCATTATAGGTCGGCACCTTCATCCGGTAGGTATAGTTCAATCCCTGATGATCGTTGAGATTGCCTCCCACCTGCGGGTTATCGACCAGAACCGGCAGACCCAACGCCGCGAGATCTGCCCCCGGCCCGATGCCGGAAAGCTGCAACAGTTGCGGTGAATTGATCGCGCCCCCGGCGAGAATCACCTCCCGCGCGCGGATCACCTCACGCAGGCCGCCGCGCGCGACCTCCACGCCCACCGCCCGGTTCACTTCAAACAACACCCGCGTTACATGGCTGTGCAACCGCAGTTCCAGATTTGGCCGCCGCAGGGCAGGGCGCAGAAACGCCCGCGCCGCCGAATTGCGCCGCCCGCCCTTGATCGTCATCTGATAAATGCCCGCACCTTCCTGCTGCAAACCATTGAAATCCGGGGTTTCGGGCAGGCCGGCAGCGCCGCAAGCGTCCAGGTAATTGCGCACCAACGGGTGCAACCCCTGCTGGTTTGCCGAGATGAACAAAGGCCCGCCTTGCCCGCGCCACGCATCCGCACCCGCCTGATTATCCTCAATCGCGCGATAGGCGGCCAAGGCACTGTCCCAGCCCCAATCCGCCCCGCCAACCGCAGCCCATTCGTCGTAATCGGCCCGATGCCCGCGGATCCAGACCATTGCATTGATCGACGATGACCCGCCGAGAATCTTGCCGCGCGGCCAGTAATCGCGATTGCCGCCAAGGCCGGGGTCGGGATCAGTCTCGTAAGCCCAGTTGACCGCCTTGTTGTAAAAGAGCTTGCCATAACCGAGTGGCATATGGACAAAGAACCGGTTGTCGGAGCAGCCCGCTTCCAGCACCAGCACCCGATGCTTGCCCGATGCGCTCAATCGATCCGCAAGCACCGAGCCTGCAGACCCCGCGCCGACAATCAGAAAATCTATTTCTGCCACCCGCTTCACCTCTTTGCCACGGCCAGCCTAGTCCGGCGGCTGCGTCGAACCTTGACCGCAAGCGACAGAAAAAGTCGAAAACGTTTTATGTCTCAACTCGATATTCTGCCGAATAAGTGACAGGGAAATTCACAGAGCGGGCAATGAAACACACCGCATGGATGCGGTGGTGAATGGCCTCCGCCACCGCCATATCCGCGCTGGCAGCAAGCCAGATCACCGGGCGCAACTGCGCCGAGACAAAGCGCCCGGCACCGCCTTTGCCAACCTCTCCCACACCGATCGGTGCATCCTCGTAGCGCGTCACGACGATGCCCGCTTCGGACGCATAATGCAGATACCAAAGCATGTGGCAGGCAGAAAGCGCGGAAAGCAGCAAATCCTCCGGGTTCATCTTGCCGGGATCGCCACCCAGCAGCGGATCGTTGGAGCAATGCACGACCGGCTTGCCGGGCACCGCGATATCCCATGTCCGGGCATAGGCCTTGTAATGCGCTGTCCCCTCGCCGGTGTTGCCGGTCCAGACCACCCGGCTTTGATAATCGTGCATGCTTGCGCCCTTCATCTTGGTCCAAATACCTATGCCACAATCAGCCTTCAAACGTGAAATTTGAAGCCAAGCACACCGATTTTTTTTGTCGAAGAATCTGAGTTTCAATGAAAATTCGCAGGACTAGCGCCCCTTCCAGACCGGATCACGCTTTTCTGCAAAGGCGCGCGCACCTTCCAACTGATCCTCCGAGGAATAAAGCCGGTCCACCGTCACGAATTGCCGCTTGGTGATCCGGTTAAGCGCATCCTGAAACCGCATCGCTTCCGCCTCGCGCACCACTTCCTTGATCGCGGCATAGACCAAGGGCGGCCCATTTTCCAGCAATCGCGCAAGCGCCCAAGCCTTGGTCAGCAACTCCCCCGGCGCGCAGATTTCCTTGATCAATCCCCAGCGCTGCGCCTCCTCGGCATCAAACCAGCGCCCTGTCAGCAATAGATCCATCGCGACGTGGTAAGGAATCCGCTTCGGCAATTTGATCGACGCGGCATCCGCCACCGTCCCCGACCGGATTTCCGGCAGGGCAAATGTCGCCGTATCAGCGGCCAAAATCAAATCGCAGGACAGCGCCAGTTCCAACCCGCCACCACAGCAAATCCCGTTGACCGCGGCGATCACCGGCTTGTTGAGATGCGGCAATTCCTGCAAGCCACCAAAGCCGCCGACTCCGTAGTCGCCATCCACCGCATCGCCATCCGCCGCCGCTTTCAAATCCCAACCGGGGCAAAAGAATTTCTCACCCTCCGCCCGCAGGATGCAAACGCGCAGACTGTCATCATCGCGAAAATCGCGAAACACCTCGCCCATGATGCGGCTGGTGACAAGGTCGATTGCATTCGCCTTTGGCCGGTCCAGCGTCACTTCCAGCACCGCCCCTTTGCGGCGGGTCTTGATCGGCCCGTCATTGCGCATTTCCATCATATTGCTTCCTTCCAAATCACCGCATCCACGGCAACAACCCCGTGTTCCAAGACCATCAATGGATTGATTTCCACTTCCTCCAGGGCCACATCCTGCATCATCGCCTGTACCTGCAAAGCCGCTGCAACGGCCGCCGCCGCATCGCCCCGCAGCCGTCCGCGATACCCGTCAAGCAACGGCCACAGGCGCAATCCGCGCAACGCAGTTTCCACCTCGTCCGCCACCACCGGACAAATCAGCGTCACCGTATCGGCCAAAAGCTCCGCCGTCACCCCGCCAAAGCCCATGGTCATCGTAACGCCATATACCGGGTCGCGCCGCAGACCCAGCAGCAATTCCGCGATCACGCCTTGCACCATTTCCTCCGCCAGATAGCCGGTTGCGCCCGGCATCGCCGCCTCGCCGTCAAGGCTGTGCAGACCAAGGCGCACCGCACCATTTTCGGATTTATGCGCGAAACCAAGCCCTTTCAGCGCGAAAGGCAATGCAAGCCGCCCGATTTGTCGGCTGAGTCCCGGTAAATCCTCTGCCTGTACCCCGTTTGGCACTGTGACACCCGCCGTCGCCAGCAAGGCTTTCGCCGCGACCTCATCCAGCATCATCAAATCCGGTGCCCGGCGCGTGCTGATCGGACGCCATCCTGCCCGCCCCGGAGGTGTCTGCGCCGCAACCAAGGCCGCCAGCGCGGTGTCCAATCCAAGAAGCGGCACGGTTCCCCGCGCCATCATCGCATCGACGAGCCTTTCATCAAAATTTTCGGGCAAGGACGAAACCGGAAATGCAGGCTTGCCGGTCAGCGCCGCTGCTGCCTCAATCGCGTCGAGCGCGGGTTGAAACGACGATGGATCACAACGATCCTGGCGTGGCGGATCAATGATGAATATCCCCGCATCATAGCCGCCCAACATGGTCGCAAACACATCAGTGGTGCGCGGCCCGTCGCCCCAGATGAAGGTATGATAATCAAGCGGATTCGAAATGGTAACAATCGGCCCCAGTATTTCTCCCAGCCGCTGCCGTTGTTGCGCACTTGGCGGCAGGAAACCGATACCTGTTGCCGCGCCCAGATCCGCCACCAATCCCGCTTCACCGCCCGAACAGGAGAGCGAACACAAGCGGCGGCCGATTTGAGGGCCGTGAACATGCGCAATTTTCAACGCCTCCAGCAGCTGCGGCAAGGTGCTGACTTCCGCCACCCCTGCCTGCCGCAAGAACGCGGATGAGGCCACGCCGCCGCCCGCCAAAGATGCAGTATGCGATGCCGCCGCTGCCTGAGACGCCTCGGTCTTGCCGGATTTCAAGCAAACGATTGCCTTGCCTGCCGATCGTGACACCTCCGCCAATGCGGCAAATTCTGCGGCGTTGTCAATGCCTTCGACATAAAGGCCAAGCGCCGTCACCCGCTCATCCGCCAGAAGCGCCGCTGCAAGATCCGCCAAACCGACCTGGGCTGCATTGCCCAGACAGGCGACATAGGCCACCGGCAAACCCCGCGCCTGCATCGTGAGGTTGATCACGATATTGGAGGATTGTGACAACAGCGCCACCCCGCGCGCCACCCTTCGGCCGCCATGCTGATCCGGCCACAGCAGCGCGCCGTCCAGGTAGTTGATCAAACCATAACAATTCGGCCCCAGGATAGGCATCGCGCCTGCCGCAGCGACCAGATCCGCCTGTAACCCCGCCTGCCCCGCTTCCGTCCAACCCGAGGCAAAGCAGATCGCGCCGCCTGCACCCATAGCGGAAAGCTCACGGACCACATCCACCGTGATGTGGCGATTGACACCGATAAAAGTCGCATCCGGCGGTTCGGGAAGATCGGACAACCCGGCATAGGCATCAAGTCCACCCACGATCGGCTTGGTCGGGTGTACTGGCCAAACAGGTCCATCAAAACCCATCTTCTGACACTGGATGATGACGTTTTCGGCCCAGACCGACCCGAGAACCGCTATTGAACGCGGTCGCAAAAGACGATGCAGCACTGTCATGGCCGCACCGCGTGATCTGCAGAAAATAGGGGGCTCCGCCCCACCTTGATTGGCGAGCCAATCAAGCTCCCCCGGGATATTTTTGAAAAGATGATGGGGCAAAGGAGTCGCCCTGCCCCCAACCAAGGGAGCAGGGAAACATCACCTGTTACGGTCATCGGCGTCCCCGCCTGTACCGTAGCTTCAGATTGCACGCTCATGATTAAATTTCCGTTATCATCTGTTTGAAAATATCCTCCGGGGGGTGA
>NZ_JAKDLJ010000185.1 GCF_030452865.1 Pseudorhodobacter sp. | reverse complement strand
CAGAGGCGGTGTTGTGACGGCGGTTATCTTTGATCTCGACCGTACGCTGATTGATTCCGCGCCGGATATTGCCGCGAACGCCAATGTGGTATTGCAGGAAGCGGGTCTGGCGGAACTGCCCGAAGCCACCCTGCGCGGCTTTGTTGGCAAGGGCGTGGGGCATTTGATCGGCTGCATGCTTCATGCCTCCGGTCAGGTGCCGGATGGACCCTTGTTCGCGCCGATGCTCAAGCGGTTCAACCAGCGTTATGAGACGGCGTTTGAGCACACAAAGGTCTATCCCGGCGTTACCGAGGCGCTGGAAACGTTGGCACAGATGGGATGTGCCCTGGGGATTTGCACCAACAAGCCGATCGCGCCCACCCGTGCGGTGCTGGCGCATCTGGACCTGACGCCGTATTTCGGCGCGGTTCTTGGTGGCGACAGTCTGGCGGTGCGCAAGCCGGACCCCGCACCGTTGCGGGCGGTGGCAGATGAACTTGGGCAGAGCCTCGTGATCTATGTCGGCGACAGTGAGGTAGATGCCGAAACCGCAGCCAATGCGAAACTGCCGTTCCTGATCTATACTGAAGGCTATCGGAAATCGCCGGTCCACGAACTGCGCCACGATGCAGCCTTCAATGATTTCAGGCAATTGCCGGGGTTGGTTGCCAACCTGATGAAAGGATAATCCATGTCCGCCTCTTTCCGTTTCAGCCATGCGATCACGCGCAAGCCTGCCCCCAGCATCACAAAAGGACTGCGCGCCATTGATATCGGTACGCCCGACCTCGACCTGATGCAGGGGCATCACGCCGACTACATTGCTGCGCTGCGCAGGACAGGGGCGGAAGTGATCGAACTTCCCGCGCTCAACGCCTTCCCCGACAGCGTTTTCGTGGAGGATACGGCGCTGTGTCTGCCGCAGGGTGCCGTGATCATGCGGCCCGGTGCGCCCAGTCGTCTAGGCGAGGCGGCGGAAATGGCTCCGCATCTCGCCACACTTTACCGCGAGGTTCGTCATATCTCGGGCGCGGACAGCTTCATCGAGGGCGGCGATATCCTGACGACCGAGCGCGAGATTCTGGTCGGCCGCTCCGCACGCACCAATGCGGCCGGGGTCGCGGAACTGAAAACATTGGTTGCCGATTGGGGCCATACGCTGCGCGAGGTATCCACGCCGCCCGGTGTGCTCCATTTCAAAACCGATTGCTCGTTGCTCGACGGGGAAACCATCCTTTCCACCGAGCGGTTGGCGGCGTCGGGGTGTTTTCCGGGCTACCGCGTCATTCATACCGCGGAAGGCGAGGACGCCTGTGCCAATGCCATTCGTTTCAATGATCTGGTCATCATGCCCGCTGGTTTTCCGAAAACCCGCGACCTGCTGGACAAGGCAGGCTTCAAGGTCGTGGAGGTTGGCAACAGCGAATGTGCCAAACTCGATGGCGGCATGTCCTGTCTGAGCCTGCGATTCACCCCGCGCACCTGATGGCTTCATCTTGGTAAAAATACCTGATTTGTCGCTGCCAAAGCCGCGCATGTCCCGGTTTTCGCCTCAATAGACCAGGTTTTTCGCCCGCTCCGACAGGAATTTCGCTGTACTTCCGTCCTCATATATCACCCGCAGCGAAACTTTCGCGACCGAACCTGTCGGGACCGAGATGAAAAACGGGTAGATGGTGCCGATTTCCTTGTTGGTGTTGGGTTGGCGCAAATCCCGGTAGCAGGGTTCCATCGGGAATCGGGTTACGGCAAGATCGTCATTGAAGCCGTAATACAGTTCCTGCACGCCGCAGCGCCAGCTTAGCAAGGTGGTGAAATAGATCAGGTCTTGCGCGCCCTCCTGCTTGAAGGCCAAAAGCTGGTCGCCCAATTGCTGGTGAATGAAGGCAGCGCCTTCGGGCGTAGTGAAATCACTCGGCGGCACGGTCTGGGCGGTGGCAGCGCAAGTGAACAGGGCCAGAAAGGCCACGGCTGCGGTGGAATTCATCATCATTGCGGTCCTCATGTTTTCAAATCAATGCGGCACCCCTATAGTCGCCTCAAAACAAGGCCGGGCAGGATCAGTATGGCGCAAAAGCGGGCGGGCAAGCAACGGTTCAACATAGTCGCCGTCGGGCAATCCGGGCGGCTGCAATATGAGGCGGTGTTGCTGGCGGCAAGCCTGCGCGCGACCAATCCCGATTTTGAAGGTCGATTGTTCATCGCCGTGCCGCAGTCAGGCCCGCTGTGGCGCGGCGATCCGGCAATTGCGGAAACCGCTGTTTTGGAGTTGCTGGCCAGTTTCGGCGCGGAGGTATTGCCGTTTGAAAGCAGGATTTTCGGCAGCACCTACCCTTACGGCAACAAGATCGAATGTCTCGCGGTACTGCCGGAGGAACCGTTCCTGTTCGTCGATACCGATACAGTTTTCACCGGGCCATTATCCTCCGTCGGGTTCGACTTTAGCAAACCATCCGCCTCGATGAAGCGTGAAGGCACCTGGCCGGTGCAGGAACTTTATGGCCCCGGCTATACTGCGATCTGGAAATCGCTTTATGACCGCTTCGGGTTGGATTTCGACAGCAGCCTCGACCTGAGCCAGCCCGATGAATACTGGCAGCGTTATCTCTATTTCAACGCCGGTTGGTTTTTTCATCAAAGCCCGCAGGCGTTTGGTGCGAAATTTCGCGACTACGCCCGCGTTATCCGCGATGATGCGCCGCGCGAACTTGTGTGTCAGCCGCTCGACCCCTGGCTCGATCAGGTGGCGTTGCCTTTGGTGATTCATGCGCTGGGTGGTGGGCGGCCGGCGGCTGAACTGTCAGGTCTGGATGGTGACGTGACCTGCCATTGGCGCACCATGCCGTTGTTCTACGCCCGCGAAAGTGACGAAGCGGTGCGGGTGGTGGAGGAGGTGATGGCCCCGAACCCGGTCAAAAAGGTTCTGAAAGAGTATCTGCCGTTCAAGAAGATCGTCTATCAGGGCAAAGGCGCCGAAATCCGCGCGATGTTTGACCGCCGCGATTTGCCGCGCAAGGAACAGATGATCCGCAATCAGATCAAGCGCGCCGGGCTTTGGGTGCGTTGACGCTACGCGCGTGCCAGTTCATGCGCGATGGCGAAAAACGCTGAAACCAGCTTTCCGGCCCGGCGTTCCTTCAGGCAGATCAGGCTTTCCTCCATCATCATCTCGGCTTCCTCCGCCATGGGGATACGCACCAGTCTTGGGTCGTCACCAAATTCCGCGACCGAGACGAAACCCACCCCAAAACCGGAGGCGACAATCTCGCGCACCGCTTCGCGGCCTTCGGCGACGATGGCAGGACGGAAGCTGTGTCCATTCACTTGCGCCGCTTCCTCAAATTTCTTCCTTGTCTTGGAACCTTCTTCACGCATAACAAGAGGAATGTCTTTCAAGTCATTGAAGTGTAATATTTTTCGACGTGATATGGCGTGCCCTGCCGCAACGAATGCAGAAATCGGCGTCGCGTTGAGGGCGACGGTTTCAAACTCACGTCCAGATGGGACTTCACCCAGAACGCCAAGATCGGCGCTGTAATTGAACAGGCTTTCGATCACGCTGTCGGTATTCCCGCCGGTGATTGTGATGCCGACACCGGGAAAACGGGTGCGGAAAATCGCAAGGATTTTAAGGACATGCTGCGCACTGTCGGCCTTGATGCACAAATGGCCCGATCGGGTGGCGCGGCTTTCGGTCAACAACTCCCGCGCCTGCGCTTCATTTTCAAACAACCGCCGGGTGATTTCCAGCAGTTTCTCCCCCGCCGCCGTCAGTAGAACCGCCTTTTTATGACGGTTGAACAGCAGGATATCATACTCCTCCTCCAGTTTGCGGACTTGATCCGAGATTGCGGGTTGGGTTAAGAACAGCTCTTCCGCCGCACGCGAAAAGCCGCCACAAATGGCGACATAATGGAACGCGCGAAGCTGGACATAGCGCATATAGTTCTGCCTTATTCGATTGGGTGAAGCTATATACACATCGTAACTAACGATTTGCGTTATGCCTGACAAGCGCGTTAGCTGACGGCTTGCCCGGTCTGCACCAAGGTTTTGCCACAAGGACTGCCAATGTTGCCTGTTGTCTTTCTGATCCATCTTGCCGGGGCGGTGATGCTTTTGCTTTGGGCGGTGCGTATGGTCCGCACCGGGGTTGAGCGGGCGCATGGCGCGCGGCTGAAAGCCGCGCTGCGCGGTGCCAAGGGCGGCAACATCCAGATGGCCGCCGCAGGCACGCTTCTGGCAGTGATCATGCAAAGTTCCACCGCCGTCGGGATGCTGGTCGCGGGCTTCGTTGCAAGTGGGATCATCACCGTCGCCACCGGCATCGCCGCACGGATGGGGGCAGAGCTTGGCTCCGCGCTTGTGGTCAAGATCCTGTCTTTCGATCTCTCCGGCCTGATCCCCTTGCTGCTCCTGATCGGTGCGACGATGTTTCTGAAATTCGAGTCGCGCAAAATCCGCCAGACCGGGCGCATCGTGCTGGGGATCGCGTTCATCCTGCTGTCGCTGGAAATGGTCGGGCAGGCCACCGAACCCTTGCGCGATTCCTCGATGTTGCCGGCGATGGTGGGCTATCTGCGCGGTGATCCGTTGACGGCGTTTCTGGTTTCGGCGGCCCTGACCTGGATCGTGCATTCCTCGGTCGCCTCGATGCTGCTCTATGTCGCATTCGCGGCGGGTGGCATGTTGCCGGTCGAGGTTGCGGTGCCGATGGTGCTGGGCGCGAACCTTGGCGGCGGGATTGTCGCCTGTTGGCTGACGCGCGGGATGGAGTTGGAGGCGCAGCGCGTGCCCTTGGGGAATCTGCTGTTTCGCGGCGGTGCGGCATTGATCCTGGTCGGCGTTTTGCTGTTCCATGACATCCCGATATCGGCTTTGGGTGCGACGGTGGCGGTGCAGATGGTGAATTTCCACCTTCTGTTCAATCTGCTTCTGATGGTGCTGGCGTTGCCCTTCGTTCACCCGATGGCGCGATTGACTGCCCGCGTCATGCCGGACGCGGTGGTGGAAACCGTGGCAGAGCAAGACCCGATCCTTGCGATTGAAAGCATGCTTGACCACGGCTCCATGGAATATCCAACCGTGGCGCTTGCCAGTGCCAAGCGCGAACTCCTCCGGATGGGAGAGATTGTTACCGCGATGTATCACCCGATCATGGAATTGATGGACGGCGGCAATCTGGACAAGATCGCGCGGGTGCGGGCGCTGGATGAACAAGTCAACAAGAAGCATACCGACATCAAGCTGTTCATTGCCAAGGTGAACCGCGGGCCCCTGTCCGAAGCTGAGGTGCGGTTGGGTATGGATATGACCGATTTCTCGATCAATCTGGAACGGGTCGGGGATGTGATCGTAAAGAGCCTGCTGGCTCTGGCTGAAGAACGTGCGCGCAAGGGGCTGCATTTTTCCGCCGACGGGTGGGAGGAAATGTGCAGCCTGCATGCGCGGGTGGAGGCGAATATGCAACTCGCGCTCAATGTGCTGATTTCGGGCGATGTGCCATCCGCCCGCCAACTCGTCCGAGAAAAGGAAATCATGCGCAAGATGGAGCGTCAAAGCCATGACCGCCATCTTGAACGCCTGCGGCACGGCGAAGTTGCCAGCATCGACACCTCGGACATGCATCTGGAAACCGTGCGTGCTCTGAAAGAGATCAACTCGCTTCTGGTGACGGTCGCCTATCCGATCCTGACCGAAAGCGGGCATTTGTTGGAAAGCCGTTTGGCGCAGCCGGTGTAGTATCGCTGTAATTGATAGTCTGATACGAAATAACGATTTTACATATACCGCACCGCATGGAATGATCGGCGCAGATCGTCACCCATGGATGAGGCGCTTCCAATGTCTTCCCGCCAGAATGATGCTTTCCCCGATCCCGCGAAGGGGGAGCCGTTCCTGCTGACCCCCGGCCCGTTGACCACCGCTTTTTCGGTGAAAGAGGCGATGCTGCGGGATTGGGGGTCGTGGGACGGCGATTTCCGCGCTATGACGAAATCGCTGTGCGATCAACTGGTTGCGCTGGCGGGTGACACCAACGGCGATTTTACCTGCGTGCCGTTGCAAGGTTCCGGCAGCTATTGCGTCGAGGCGATGCTGGGGACATTCGTGCCGCGTGACGGCAAGGTTCTGGTGCTGGCGAACGGCGCTTACGGGCTGCGCGCAGCGGAAACAATGCGCTATCTGGGCCGCGCTTATACGCTGATCGACAAGGGCGATTATATGCCGCCGCGCGGGGCGGAAGTGGCCGAGGCGCTGGCCGCCGATCCCGCGATCACCCATGTCATTGCCATTCATTGCGAGACATCTTCGGGCATCCTGAACCCGGTGACGGAAATCTCCGAAGCGACCTATGCCGCAGGCCGCAAACTGCTGGTTGATAGCATGAGCGCCTTTGGTGCCGTCGATCTGGACGTGAACCGCATCCGATATGAGGCGATGGTGAGTTCGGCGAATAAATGTATCGAAGGTGTGCCGGGGTTCGGCTTTGTCATTGCGCGCAGGGCGGAACTGGAGGGTTGCAAAGGCAATTCCCATTCGCTCGTGCTTGATGTCCACGCGCAATGGGTAGCGATGGTGAAAACCGGCCAGTGGCGCTATACCCCGCCGACCCATGTTGTCGCCGCGTTTCTGGAGGCGCTGCGCCTGCACGCGGAGGAAGGCGGCGTTGTCGGGCGCGGTGCGCGCTACACGAAAAACCGCGATGTGATGGTCGCGGGGATGCGCGGGCTTGGCTTTGAAACCCTGCTGAAAGATCGCTGGCTCTCGCCGATCATCGTCACCTTCTTTTGCCCTGCCGATCCGAAATTCATCTTCACCGAGTTTTATGAGCGGATGAAAGACAAGGGCTTCATCATCTATCC
>NZ_JAKDLJ010000007.1 GCF_030452865.1 Pseudorhodobacter sp. | reverse complement strand
ACAACCGATATGCGCCAGCGGCCACCGCCCCGGTCAGGGCCAAGCCTCCCATTGCGTAGATCATCGCGCGCCGTTCCATCCGGTTTTTCCTTTTGCTCCCCTGCAAATCTGGTATCCCTTGGATCAGAAACCAAGCGAAAGCCGTTTGCTTTTTGTTCGAAGGGGGCGGAATTGATCGGTTTTCATCTGCAACACTGCCAAAACGGTCGCGCCAGATACTACACTGTCGATGTCGCTTATAACCTCTTTGGCGAATATTCGGTGCTGCGCGAATGGGGCATGCGCGGAAAACCGGGGGCCAATTCCGGGCAACATCGCATCCTCTGGTTCGCCAACCTTCGCGACGCCTGCCTTGCTGCCGAACGGTTCCAGACCCGGGCAAAGCGACGCGGGTTTGATGAATTGCACTCAGAATGAGGAACAGGACATGACACATATCTGGGTCCGGGCCGAGCAGCGCCCGAATGAGGAGCGGGTCGGCATCACCCCGGACGGTGTCGCGGCATTGCTGGCAGCGGGGTTTGAGGTGACGGTGGAGGAAAGCTCGGTCCGGGCGATCCCGATTGGCGGGTATCGGGCAACAGGTTGTGCCATCGCGGCAGAAAATTCCTGGCCCGATGCGCCGCGGGATGCGATCATCTTCGGGCTGAAGGAACTGCCAGAGGATGGCACGCCGCTGGTGCATCGCCATATCCTTTTTGGCCATGCCTACAAGGGGCAACCCGCAGGGCAAGACCTGTTGCGCCGGTTCAAGGCTGGCGGCGGGGCGCTTTACGACATCGAATATCTGGTTGATGAAGCCGGGCGGCGCGTGGCGGCCTTTGGCTATTGGGCCGGATATGCCGGGGCGGCGGTAGCGCTGAAATGCTGGGCGGCGCAGCAGGGCGGCCGGGTCGCGGGTCCGGTGACGAACTATCCCGGCAAACAGGCGCTTTTGGATGATCTGGGCAAGGATCTGGCGACGACCGGCGTGCCACTCCCCCGCGCGCTGGTGATCGGGGCGCTGGGGCGGGTTGGCACCGGCGCGTCCGACCTGTGCGAGGCGTTGGGTGTTACGGTGACCAAATGGGACATGGCGGAAACCGCCAGCGGTGGCCCGTTCCCGGAAGTGTTGGCGCATGAGATTTTCCTCAACTGCATCCTTGCGCGGCCCGGTTGCCCGGTGTTCGTGCCGCAAAGCGCGTTGCACGCGAAGCGGGCGCTTTCGGTGATTGGCGATATCGCCTGCGATCCGACCTCGGATTTTTCACCGATCAAGGTCTATGACCGGGCCACCGATTGGGCCGCCCCCGCGCTGCGGGTTTGCGAGGATCCGCTGCTGGATGTGACCGCGATCGACAACCTGCCGTCGTTGTTGCCGGTGGAAAGCAGCGAGGATTTCGCCGGGTTGTTGTTGCCCTCTCTCCTGACGCTAAATAGGTTGGATGCGGGGGTTTGGGGCCGGGCAAAGAGGCTGTTTGACGGCCATGTCGCACAGGTTTGACGCGGCGCGATATGTGCAACCTTGCTGTGGATATTTTTGAACAGATGAAAGGGGAAGGAGGCAGGCTCCGGCGTTTGACTTGAGATGCCAACATCACCTGATGCTTTGAAATATTTGATATCTGGCAACGTTTGGTGAGTCATGTTCAACGCGAACTGTTTCATTTCGGCGCGAAAATCCGGTAATAGGCCCAATCCGGCAGGATGTTCGCGGCGCGGAACAGCCAAGAGAACAGGGTGGGAAAGTTCCGGCGGAACCGGTCGGTTTGCATCAGCTCAAAGATTTCACGCGCGGCGCGTTCGGGTTCCATCAGGAATGGCATCGCAAAATCATTCTTCTCGGTCAGGCGGGTTCGGATGAAGCCGGGATTGGCAAGTTGTACCGTCACCCCACTGCCGCGCAGGTCGGCATAAAGGCATTCGGCAAGGCGCATGACACCGGCCTTGGAGGCGGCGTAGCCGATGGCACCCGGCAGGCCCCTGAAGCCGGAGAGCGAGCCGGTCAGCACCAGATGACCATTTCCGCGTTGCACCATTGCGGGCAGAACGGCACCGATCACCCGCGCGCAACCGGTGAAATTCACGTCACACATCGCCTCCAGCTTTTCGGCGTCACAGTTTTGCGCGGCCATCGGCCAATAGACGCCCGCAAGAAACACCACGCCATCGACGGCGCCGATCTCTGCCGCCGCAGCCGTGACCGCAGCGGCATCGGCCACATCCAGCGCCACCGCCTGCGCTTTGCCCGGCATTTGCGCCACCGCGCGTTGCAACCCGCTGGCGGAGCGCGCCGACAGCACCACCTCGGCACCTGCCGCGCTGATCTGGCGGGCGAGGGCGAGGCCCAAGCCCTCTGTCGCGCCGATCAGCCAGTATCGTTTTCCTTGCCATTGCCTCATGCTGAGCATCCTTTTCGGGTTCGGGCCGGGTCAAGCCCACAAGCGTAATGCAACATCATGCCGGGGCCAAGCGCGCAAGGGTTGGGCTGACCCTACGCCGGTCGCGACTCGCTGCTGCACCTTGGTTCCTCTTGCATCGGGGTTCGCACCACGAGCGCGATCGCCGCGAGTTTCAGCGCGCAGGGCAAGCCCGCGTACAGCAGGGTCAGCGCGTGCAAAGCTTGCGCGGAGTTGGCACTTCCGGAGGTGAAACCGTAGGCCCCCAGCACCGGAAACAGCACCAGCGCCGCGAAGGCCAGCGTCAGCTTGGACGCAAAGGACCACAGGCCAAAGCCCATCGCCTCGCCCCCCTTATGCGCCGCGAGTTGGCGGGCAAAGAGGGCCGGCAGCAGCACCATATCGGCAGCAAGCGCCGCACCCGACGCGGCGGAGATTGCTGCGAAGGCCAGCACATCACCCGTTCGGAGCGTCAAGGCAAAAGCGAAGGCGATGATCGCCAGTACCATGCCCGCGAGCAGCGTGTTGCGTTGACCAAAATGCGCGGCGATCCGGCCCCAAAGTGGAGCGGTCAGCGCGGCGGTGATGAAAAACAGCAACAGGAGCGGTCCGCTGAGGTTAGCCGCGCCGATACGGCTTTCCACGAAGAACGGGAACAGCGTCGCTGTCACCGCGACCGGGGCGGAATTGACAAGCGCAAGCGCCAGAAAACGCCGCGCAGTCGGATCGGCAAGGACGGTAAGCGGGGAGGCATCGGCACCGGTCGCTGCGGCCGTCCATTGCTGACGCATCGCGAAACTTGCCAGCAACACGAACAACGCAAAACCCAAGGCAAAACCCGCGAAAGGCCGCGCTATGACATAACCCAACAGCGTGGGAGCGATTGCGGCAAGCGAAATCCCGACCAACGCCCCCGCTTCGCGCCAGCTTGCCAGCCGCAAATGCCCACCGGGCAGCGTTGCCGCCTTGGCAACACCCTGCGCATAAAACGCAATCGTCAGAAAAGAGAAAGCCGAGAACAGCCCGGTCAATGTCAGCGCGAACCACCAGAGCGGCGGCAAAAGCGGCGGTATGGCGAAGAGCCCGATCATCGACAACGCCAGCACCAGCGCCGCAACCGTCACGCCAAACCGCCGATGCGCACGCGTCTTTTCCGCCAACCAGCCAAATGCCGGGTCTTGGACCACATCGAGCAGCCGCAACCCGAACAGAACGACGCCAAGCGTCACCAGCGAGACACCGTATTCATCAACATAGAACTTCGGCGCATGGATATAGATCGGCAGACCCGCCGCCGCGATCATCGCACCGAACAGTGACCACGGCAAAAGACCGCCTTGCGGATTCACTTCGACACGTCATTCGATGGCGGCTCCGGTCGGGTGAAAAACCTCGCCCGTTTCAACCACAGCTTGATCGCCTGCCAATGGATCAATGCCAGCACGCGGCGCGACCCGAACGGGCGGCGCAAACAGGCGCGCAGGATGGCCCGATTGGTCAGGGGCGCACGCTGTCCGGTCAATGTGGCGATCAAACCGTCGTTGCCGTTGGTGTAGTCAATCCAGATCCCGATGCGTTCCGGCGTGATATCAAAACGGAACTCATACCCGCCCGAAACCGGCTGAAACGGTGAGACGTGGAATATCTTTTGCGCCTTGATCCGATCTTCGCGGGTGATCGGTTCAAGGTCATCACGGTGGCAAAGGTAGGAATGGCGGTCGCCGAAGGTGTTGCTGACCTCTGCCACCACAACGCGCAACCGCCCTTCCGCATCGTGGCACAGCCAGAATGACACCGGGTTGAAGACATGGCCAAGGACGCGCGGTTGGGTCAGTAACTCCACACACTCCCCACCCGGCAAGCGATGTTCGGCCAACACCTGCCGCAGCCACGCCACACCGCGCCCTTGTTTCGGTGGGCCACCGTGGTCACTGTCCCAAACCGAGGTCAAATTGCCTCGATTGCGCGAAAACAGGCTTGGCCCTTCGCCATCGTCGGGGTTCAGCAGCACATAATCCACAGCATAGCGAAAGGCGTTTTCCACCTCCCCCCGCCGGCCGTGAAAGGTCTGGCCCGCAATATGGTCGATCTTGCTCATGCCGCGACCCGAAGCTGCCGCGCGCGCATTGCCTCCACCACATCGACGGCGCTGGCAAAGCCGTCCTCGTGAAAGCCGTTGCGCATCCACGCGCCGCAGAACCACGTTTGATCCGCTCCGTTTACCGCCCGCAGGCGCGCCTGCGCCGCCAACGCGCCGAGGTCGTAAACCGGGTGGCGGAAGGTAATCTGGTCGTGGATCAGCTCCTCCCGGATCGGGCGATTGGCGTTCAGCGTCACGAAAAGCGGGTCATCCATCGGAATCGGTTGCAGGGAGTTCATCCAATAGCTGAGGTCAATCCGGTCCGGGCGCGGCCCCGCACCTTCGACATAGACCCACGACGCCCACGCCGCTCGCCGTTTCGGCATCACGCTTGCATCGGAATGAAGAACAACATCATTGGGTTGATATTTGATCGCCGACAGCGCCGCTGTCTCCGTCACGGTGGGGTCGGAAAGCAGGTTCAAGGTGTCGTCAGAATGGGTGGCAAAGATCACCTCGTCAAAGCCTTCCCATTCCGACCCCTTCGCCCGGATCATCACTTGCCCGGCCTCGCGCCGCACCGCCGCGACCGCAGCACCAAGGCGCAGGTCGACGCCCGCGCCTTCCAGCGCAATTTGCAGCCGCCGTACATATTCGACCGATCCGCCTTGCACCGTATACCACTGATGTTGCCCGGTCACCGTCAGCAAGGCGTGGTTCTTGAAAAACGCAATCATGGCTTGCGCCGGAAACTCCAGAATACCTTGCGTCGGCGTCGACCAGATCGCACCGGACAGCGGCAAAAGATAGTAATCTCGGAACCAGTCGCCCGCGCCAAGACGCTCCAGAAACTCGCGGATGGTCATGCCACTATCGCCCGCAATCGCCTCGGCTTCTGCATTGAAGCGCGTGATGTCGCGCAACATGCCCCAATAGCGCGGGTCCATCAGATTGCGTTTCTGCGCGACCAACCCTTTCCAATCGCGAAAGCCGTATTCAAACGCGCCGCCGTTGATCGAAGCCCCGAAGCTCATATCGCTTTTGGCCGTGGGCACACCCAGCTTGTCAAAAAGCCCGACCAGATTGGGGTAATTCACATGGTTGAACACGATGAACCCGGTATCGACCGGTTGATCGCCGCGCTTGCCGGCCAGAACCGTGCGCGCATGGCCGCCAAGCCGCTTTTCGGCCTCAAACAGCACGACCTGATGATCGGAGGATAGCAGATGCGCCGCCGCCATGCCGGAAATACCACCGCCGATCACCGCAACACGGCGCGTGGCTGGTCCTTTGGATTCAAATGGCATCTGGCGTCCTTTGGGTTGCAGTTCGACTGCAAGCGTCTACGCAACCAAGGCGCAAATGGATCAATCAACACCGCAACCGATGGGAATTCGATCTTGCGTGATCCAATCCACGGCGTCGGGCGTAAACTTGGCATGCTGCAACAGATCAACCATCAATCGGCTTTTGAAAAAGCGGATGCGCCGCGCCGCCTGACACCCTATGCTGGCCGGGGCACGGCTTTCATGTCGCGTCGAAAAGGTGGGTCAGTGACAGTCGAAGACGGGCAGGATGATTGGAACGTGCTGATCCTTCGGGTCCGCGACCATCGCGACAAAGGCGCGTTTGCCGCGCTCTTTCGCCATTTCGCCCCGCGCATCAAAGGCTATCTGATGAAATCCGGCGCCAGCGCCAGCCTGGCGGAGGAATGTGCGCAGGACGTGATGGCGACGCTGTGGCAAAAGGCCCATCTTTATGATCCGACCCGCGCTTCTGCGGCGACATGGGTGTTCACCATCGCCCGCAACCGCCGCATCGACGCGCTGCGCAAATCCCGCAGGCCGGAACCCGAAGACCTGCCTTGGGGGCCAGAGGCAGAGCCGGACCAGTATGACACGCTTGCCCTTGCCGAAGAAACTGCAAAACTGGCCGAAGCGATGGCACTGTTGCCCGATAAACAACGTGCATTGGTTGAGCGCGCCTATTTTGGCGATCTTTCGCATAGCGAGATTGCGGCGGAAACCGGCTTGCCACTTGGCACCATAAAATCCCGCATCAGACTGGCGCTCGACCGCCTGCGCCATAAGTTGAGTTGAAGGTGAAGACGATGACGATCCGCCACCATATATCCGACCCGCTGCTGATGGCCTATTCCGCCGGACATTTGCCGGAGGCGTTCAGCCTTGTTCTCGCGGTGCATCTTACGCTTTGCGACGACTGTAGGGCGCGGCTGGGTGCCTTCGATGCCATCGGCGGGGTGCTACTCGAAGCAGGCAACCGGGAAGCGATGGGGCCGGGCAGCCTCCAAGCAACTTTGGCGCGGCTGGATCGCGCCGCTCCCGCGGCCCCGTCCCGGCGCGGCAAGGACTCTGTCCCCGCACCTTTGGTTGATTACATCGGTCCCGATCTTGCGGCGGTCAAATGGCGCAGCCTTGGTATGGGGGTGCGGCAGGCCATTCTGCCGACCGACACAGCCGCCTCTGCCCGTCTGCTCTATATTCCGGCAGGCCGGGCGGTTCCCGATCACGGCCATCGCGGCACCGAACTGACGCTTGTGTTGCAAGGTGCATTCCATGATGAGATCGACCATTTCGGTCCCGGTGATCTGGAGATTGCCAACGAAGACCTGAACCACCAACCCATTGCGGACCTGGGTGCCGATTGTATTTGCCTTGCCGCCACCGATGCGCCATTGCGCTTCAATAGCTTGTTGCCGCGTCTGGCGCAGCCGTTCTTCCGGATTTGAACCGCGATAAAGAAATCGTCGCTGGATCAGAAATCGACCGCAATCCCCTTCCGCTCCCAATCGCCGTAGCGCACCGGTTCCGGCCCTTTGCGCCCGCCCAACTCGATCGGACGTTCCACTGCGTCCGCCACCTTGCGGCGCGCTGCGGCCTCGGCCAGGGCGCGTTGGGCGGCAGGGGGCATCTCGGCGGGCAAAGCGGGGTTCTGGCTGTCATCAACGGGCATGGCGCGGGCTTTCTTGTCTCTGATCTAGGTTTGATATAGGCGGCAAGACGCAATCAGGCAACAAGGGGCCGCAGCATGGCAGTGGATGGAACAGCGGCGCGGCGGGCAGCGGTCACGGTTTTGGGCGCGGTTCTGGATGAAGGGCAACAGCTTGGTCAGGCGCTGGACGCCCCGAACTCCCCCCTCGCACCACTTTCGCCATCCGACAAAGCCCGCGCCCAGCGCCTTGTTCTGACCACGCTGCGGCATGTTGAACCCGCCGACCGTGTGTTGAAACCGTACTTGCGCAAATCCCCGCCTGATCTTGTTTTGAATGCGCTGCGGTTGGCAGTTGTGGAATTGGCGGTGGACAGTGCGGCAGCGCATGGGGTCGTCAATGCGATGGTCGACCTCGTGCGCAATGGCAATCGTACCGGGCATATGTCCGGTCTGGTCAACGCGGTGCTGCGCAAGGTTGCGGCGACGCCCGACCTCTTTGCCAAGCTCCCGCCACAACGTCTGCCGCAATGGCTGCGTCAACCCTTGGTGCATCTTTGGGGCCGGGAAACTGTTGTGGCCATCGAGGCGGTGCAGGCACAAACCCCACCACTCGACCTGACGCCAAAAACCAGCTTTGAAATCGAAACTGCCACGCCTTTGCCCACCGGCAGCCTGCGCCTTGCACAATCGACACAGGTTTCCGCACTTCCCGGCTTTGCCTCCGGCGATTGGTGGGTGCAAGACGCCGCTGCCGCCCTTGCCGCCCGCCTGCTGGATGCGCAACCGGGCGAAGCGGTGCTGGATCTTTGCGCCGCACCGGGCGGCAAAACCCTGCAACTCGCCGCTACCGGCGCGATAGTGACCGCGCTCGACATCTCCGGCCCTCGCATGGCGCGGCTGCGTGAAAATCTCGCACGCACCGGACTTACCGCAGAAATTATCACCGCCGACGCCTTGCATTGGCAACCCGAATCCTTGTTCGACGCCGTGCTGCTGGATGCCCCCTGCTCCGCCACCGGCACAATTCGCCGCCACCCGGATTTGCCCTTTATCAAGGACGGCTCCGACATCCCCGATCTCGTCGCCCTGCAAACCGCGCTGATCGACCGCGCGCTTGGCTTCCTGAAGCCCGGCGGGCGCTTGGTGTTTTGCACCTGCTCCCTGCTGCCCGAAGAAGGAGAGGCGCAGTTGGACGCCCTGCTGACCCGTCGCCCCGGCGTGACGGTGGAGCCGCCAACCCTGCCCAGCATCCGGCCCGAATGGATCACAGAACGCGGCGGATTGCGCCTGCGCCCGGATTACTGGGCCAATATCGGCGGGATGGATGGGTTTTTCATGGCACGGATTCGTATTCCCTGACCGCCAAAGATCAATTAGCGGTGACAGCGCGCATAGCCGCCGCTATGATCGCCCGAACCAGACCCGTAACCGGGCAGTTTTCATTGAGTGGCAGCAGCACGAGGCACCTTGGCGACTTTCCCCACAGAAGGGTTCGCAGCGCGCTTGACGCATTGGCAGAACCGATGGGCCGCGTGGCAGTCCGGGCGCAGTCATGCGGCGACGGGATTCGTCTCTCACCCCGAACCGCGCAGCATCGGGCTGTTCGCACGCGGCAAGCAATTGATGGCGGGCAATTTCCTGCTGGCCGGACATCTGGTGGAATCTCCCGGAACCCTGCTATGGGATTTGCCGACATCCGCCCCGGAATTCTGGCTGGAGGCGCATGGCTTCGCTTGGCTCGACGACATGGCAGCGGTCGGCGACCCGATTGCCCGCGCCCGCGCGCAAGAGTGGATCTGGGCGTGGATCGCGCGTTATGGTCGCGGCAAAGGGCCGGGCTGGACCCCTGACCTGACCGGAAGGCGCCTGATCCGCTGGATCAATCACGCGATCTTCCTGATGAACGGGCGCAGTTCCGCCGATACCCAACGCTATTTCCGCGCCCTTTCGGCGCAAACCATGTTTCTGTCGCGGCGCTGGCACGCCTCGGCCCCCGGCCTGCCACGGTTCGAGGCGCTGACCGGGCTGATCTATGCCGGGCTTGCCCTGACCGGAATGGAAAGGCTTGTGACCCCGGCGATTGCCGCACTCGCCCGCGAATGTGAGGCAGAGATTGACGCGCATGGCGGCCTTCCCACCCGCTCCCCCGAGGAATTGCTGGAGGTGTTCACTTTGCTGACATGGGCGGCGCAGGCGCTGGGTCAAGCCGATCAAACTGTCCCCCAAGCCCACCGCGCCGCGATTGCGCGCATCGCCCCGACCTTGCGCAGCCTGCGCCATTCTGATGGCGCGCTGGCGCGGTTTCACGGCGGCGGGCGCGGGATGGACGGGCGGCTCGACCACGCGCTTGCGGCTTCGGGCGTCAAGGCAGCACCCGGCAACGGGCCCGCAATGGGTTTTCTTCGGCTTGGTGCGGGGCGCACTTCGGTCATCATCGACGCCGCCGATCCGCCGGGGGGCCATGCCGGGGCATCCGCCCACGCCTCCACCCTTGCGTTCGAGATGACCTCCGGTCGCCGCCCCGTCATCGTGAATTGTGGCTCCGGCAAGCCTTTTGGCATCGAATGGCACCGCGCAGGTCGCGCCACCCCCAGCCATTCCACCCTGTCACTTGATGGCTATTCCTCCAGCCGTCTCAACCGTGGCACCCCGGAAATTCTGGCCGACCGCGCCCATGTCACCCAAACCCGCCCGACGGAGACCGCCGAAGGCCACGCGTTGCGCCTTGCACATGACGGGTGGGTCGGCACCCACGGCCTGACCCATTCGCGCCTGCTGCTGCTGTCGCATGATGGCCGCCAATTGGGTGGGCAGGATGAACTGACGGCGGCGACACCTGAAAATCGTGCCCGCCTCGCCGCTGCAATCACCCGCAAAGGTGGGGGGGAGGTGCGCTTCACCCTCCGCTTTCATTTGCATCCCGATGTCGATGCGGCGATTGACATGGGCGGCAATGCGGTCTCCCTCGCCCTCAAAAGCGGTGAGATCTGGATTTTCCGCCATTCCGGCTCCCGTGGCTTGTCAGTAGAACCTTCGGTCTATCTGGAGAAAGGCCGCCTGATGCCGCGTGCGGCCAAACAAATCGTGCTTTCGGGGCAAGTCGCGGAATTTGACGCGGTGATCGGCTGGACCTTGGCGAAGGCACAGGATACTCCGCTGGCCATCCGCGATCTGGAACGCGACGACACCGTGTATTCGATCTGACCCGAAGCTGCCGCAAGGAAACCGCCCATGACCGCCGATCTTCACCCCATTCGCCGCGCGCTGTTGTCAGTGTCGGACAAGACCGGGTTGATTGATCTGGCCAAGGCATTGGTGGCGCATGGCGTGGAACTGCTATCGACTGGCGGATCAGCGGCGGCTTTGCGGGACGCGGGGCTGGTGGTGCGCGATGTTGCCGATGTGACGGGATTTCCGGAAATGATGGATGGGCGGGTGAAAACCCTGCATCCGGCAATCCATGGCGGCTTGCTCGCGTTGCGTGACAATCCCGACCACCGTGCCGCGATGGCAACGCATGGGATCGCAGCAATCGACCTGCTGATCGTCAATCTTTATCCGTTTGAGGCAACTGTTGCCAAAGGCGCTCACTATGACACCTGCATTGAAAATATCGACATCGGCGGCCCGGCGATGATCCGCGCTGCCGCCAAAAACCACCGTTTCGTCAATGTCGTGACCGACCCCGAAGATTACACCGCTTTGCTGGAGGAACTCTCTGCCAACGCGGGCGCAACCTCTTACGCCTTCCGCCAACGTCTTGCACAGATCGCCTATGCCCGTACCGCCGCCTATGATGCCGCCGTGTCGAAATGGATGGCGGGTGCATTGGACCTCGCGGCCCCGCGCCGCCGCGCCTTTGCTGGCACCCTGGCACAAACCCTGCGCTACGGCGAAAACCCGCATCAAACGGCGGCGTTTTATACTGATGGCACCAACCGCCCCGGTGTCGCAACCGCAAAACAATGGCAGGGCAAGGCGCTGTCGTACAACAACATCAATGACACCGATGCCGCCTTTGAACTGGTCGCGGAATTTGCCCAAAGCGGCCCGACCTGCGCCATCATCAAACACGCCAACCCCTGCGGCGTGGCAACAGCCGAGACTTTGGCGGAGGCTTATGAGCGTGCATTTGACTGTGATCGAACCTCGGCTTTCGGCGGCATTATCGCTTTGAACCAGATGCTTGACGGCCCCACAGCCGAAAAGATCTCACAGATCTTCACCGAAGTTGTCATCGCCCCCGATGCCGATGATGCCGCCCGCGCGGTGTTTGCAAGCAAGAAAAACCTGCGGCTATTGACCACCGGCACCCTGCCCGATGCCACCACCCCCGGCCTTGCCTTCCGGCAGGTTGCGGGCGGGTTTCTGGTGCAAGACCGGGACGCGGTGAACGTGACAATGGACGATTTGCGCGTTGTCACCAAGCGCAGTCCCACGGATGCTGAAATTCGTGACCTGCTGATGGCATGGACGGTCGCGAAACACGTCAAATCCAACGCCATCATCTATGTCAAGGATGGTGCGACAGTCGGCATTGGCGCAGGCCAGATGAGCCGGGTCGACAGCACCCGTATCGCCGCCCGCAAAGCGCAGGATATGGCCGAAGCGATGGGCCTGCCCGTACCGCTGACACGCGGCGCGGTTGTCGCCTCGGATGCGTTTTTTCCCTTTGCCGACGGGCTGATCACGGCGGCAGAAGCCGGGGCCACGGCCGTCATCCAACCCGGTGGCTCAATGCGCGATGATGAGGTGATCGCCGCCGCCGATGCCGCTGGCCTTGCGATGATCTTTACCAACCAACGTCATTTCCGGCACTGAAATGCGCATCTTCTGGACCGCCCTTGTTGTATTCGCCCTCGACCAAGCCAGTAAACTGGCGGTGATCTTTGGCCTGAACCTGCCGGAACGGGGCGACATGGATATCTGGCCGCCCTATCTCAGCTTTCGCATGGCATGGAACAAGGGCGTCAACTTCGGGCTTTTCGCACATAATTCCGATGTGATGCGCTGGATTCTGGTCGCGGTGTCGCTGGTGATCACCGCTTGGGTGTGGCGCTGGATGTCGCGGCGCGGACAACCGAAACTGGCACAGATTTCCGCAGGGATACTGATCGGCGGCGCTTTGGGAAATGTGGTGGATCGCCTCGCTTACGGCGCGGTTGCCGACTTCCTGAATGTGTCCTGCTGCGGTATCGACAACCCCTATGCCTTCAATGTCGCGGATATCGCGATATTCGGGGGTGCGGCGGGTTTGGTCCTTTTCGCCTCCGATGGCAAAAAGAAGGGCGAAAAGAAAGGCGCGAAAGACCCCGTGACGCGCCGATAAGTTTCGGCTAAACAAGGGCAAGAACTTTGAGGGAGACACAAATGCTTGCAGGAAAAGGGGTCTTGGCACTCGCCGCAGTCGCGATGCTGACGCTGGCCGCCTGTAGCAGCGGAGAGCCGCACCTGATGAACCTCACCTCCCCCGGCAATGGTCCGGATGAATTCGGTATCCTGCCGACGAAACCGTTGCAGATGCCCGAAGACTTGAAAGCCCTGCCCGAACCGACACTTGGCGGCAGCAACCTGACCGATCCGACACCGGAAGCCGATGCCGTTGCCGCACTCGGCGGTCATCTGCGCGAAGGTGCGGGGATTCCGGCGGGCGATGGCGGGCTTGTCAACTATGCTTCGCGCTATGGCCGTGCAGCCGACATCCGCAGTGCCCTGGCGGCGGAAGACCTTGAATTCCGCACCAACAACAAGGGCCGCGTTCTGGAACGCCTGTTCAACGTAAACGTCTATTACCGCGCCTACAAACGCCAATCGCTGAACCAGCAGGCGGAATTGCGGCGCTGGCGCGCGCGTGGCGTCAAAACCGTTTCCGCCCCGCCCGCCAAAAAAGGCGAATGACGGCGGCTCCCCGCGCATCACTAAAGCGTCAAAACGGCTTGACCCCGCGATCCAGCCGCGTAGGTGTGTTTTCGCAAACCCCGTCCGGTTTGCGCCCTGACGGAGGATTGCCGATGTTGCGCATGCTGTTGCTGCCCGTGGTTTTGACCATTGCCGCCACCGGGGCCGCATGCGCCGACAAGGTTACCACCTTCACCTTGAACAACGGGCTGGAAGCGATTGTGATCGAGGATCACCGCGCGCCTGTCGTGACGCAGATGCTCTGGTACAAGATCGGGGCCGCCGATGAAGCCCCCGGGAAATCCGGCATCGCACATTTTCTGGAACATCTGATGTTCAAAGGCACCGCCACCGTCGCCCCCGGCGATTTTTCGAAAATCGTGGAGGCACAGGGCGGCAATGACAATGCTTTCACCACGCAGGATTATACCGGCTATTTCCAACGGGTTGCCGCCGACCGTTTGGAATTGATGATGCAGATGGAAGCGGACCGCATGCGCGGCTTGATCCTGACCGATGACATCGTGAAGACCGAGCGCAGCGTGATTCTGGAGGAGCGCGCCCAGCGCACCGACAGCGACCCCGGCGCGTTATTCAGTGAGCAGCGCGATGCCGCGCAATATATGAACAGCCCCTACGGTATCCCGGTGATCGGCTGGCGGCACGAAATGGCAGCGCTCAGCCGTGAAGATGCTCTGAATTTCTACCATACCTATTACGCGCCGAACAACGCGATCCTGATCGTGGCAGGGGACATTGCGCCTGACGCGGTAAAGGCACTGGCCGAGAAATACTATGGCCCGATTGCGCCGACGGCAAACCTGCCGATCCGGATGCGCCCGACCGAGCCGCCGCAACTTGCCGAGCGCCGCCTGTCCATGGCGGATGCGCGCGTGGCGCAGCCCTATGTCATCCGCACCTATCTTGCGCCGGAACGCAACTCAGGCGCGCAGGACAAGGCAGCGGCTCTGACCTATCTGGCGGAACTTTTGGGCGGTAGCAGCACAACCTCGGTTCTAGCCCGCGCCATGCAATTCGGGGCTGATGCCAAGGCGATCTATACCAGCGCCTTTTATGACGGGATTTCACTGGATGAAACCACCTTCGGTTTTGTGGTCATGCCAGTGCCGGGTGTTTCGCTTGCCGATGCCGAGGCGGACATGGACAAGGTGATCGCGAAGTTCCTTGTCGATGGCGTCGATCAGGCCGCATTTGACCGCATCAAACGCCAACTTCGCGCCGATGACATCTACGCCCGTGACAATGTGGGCGGTCTGGCGCGCGAATACGGGGCATCGCTGACCAGCGGGCTGACCGTTGCCGATGTGCAGGCATGGCCCCAGGTGCTGCAAGCGGTGACACCCGATGCGGTGATGCAGGCCGCGCATGAGGTGCTGAACCGCAAGAACGCGGTAACGGGCTGGCTGACCCAACCGGTTGACCCGAAAACGGAGGCCAAGCCATGAAGATGCGTTTCGTTTTTGCGGCACTTGTCGCCTTCGCGCTGCCCGCGCAGGCCGAGATTCCGATTCAAGCCGTGACCTCGCCCGGCGGCATCAAGGCCTGGCTGGTCGAAGACCACGGCATCCCCTTCACCGCGCTTGAAATCCTGTTTCGCGGCGGCACTTCACTCGATCCGGTGGATCAGCGCGGCGTGGTCAACCTGATGACCGCCCTGATTGAGGAAGGTGCAGGCGATCTGGACGCGCAAGGCTTTGCCGAGGCGCGCGATGCACTTGCCGCGCAGTTCAGCTTTTCCGCCAATGATGATTCCATCGGCGTTTCCGCACAATTCCTGACCGAGAATCAGGCGGAAGCGACTGACCTTTTGCATCTTGCCCTGACGCAGCCGCGCTTTGATGCCGACGCGGTGGAACGTGTGCGCGGTCAGGTGATTTCCAACATCCAGTCCAACGCCAAAGACCCCGCGACCATCGCGCAACGCCGCTTCGACATGATGGCCTTCGGCAAGCATCCCTACGGCAGCGCCGACAGCGGCACCGAACAAAGCGTGGCCGGGCTCAGCCGTGCCGATATCGTTGCCGCCAACAAGGCGTCGCTGGTGCGCGACCGCGTTTATGTTGCCGCCGCTGGCGATATCGACGCCGAGAAATTGGGGATTTTGCTGGACAAACTGCTCGGTGACCTGCCGGCCACTGGTGCGGCCTTGCCGCCAGACGCGGTTTATGCGCTGAAAGGTGGGGTGACGGTGGTGGATTTCCCCAGTCCGCAATCTTCGGTAGTCTTTGGACAGCAAGGCATCAAACGCGACGATCCTGATTTCATCCCGGCCTATATGCTCAATGAAATTCTGGGTGGTGGCCGGTTCAGCGCGCGTTTGATGACCGAAGTGCGTGACAAGCGCGGGCTGACCTATGGCATCGGCACCTATCTGTGGCCAATGGATCACGCTGAACTGATGCTCGGCCAGTTTTCCAGCGCCAATGCCAATGTCGCCCCGGCGATTGGCCTGATAAAGCAGGAATGGGCCGATGTTGTGAAGGATGGGGTCACGGCGGACGAACTGGCCGCGATCAAGACCTACCTGACCGGCTCTTATCCCTTGCGTTTCGATGGCAATTCCCGCATCGCGGGCATCCTTGTCGGGATGCAGATCGAGGGTCTGCCCATCGACTACGCCAAAACCCGCAACGAAAAGATCGAAGCGGTGACGCTGGACGACATGGCTAAAATCGTCAAACGTCTGTTGAAACCGGATGATCTGCATTTTGTCGTCGTGGGGCAACCGGATGGGCTGACCACCACACCCTGACGGCTTGAAAAGCGGTGGATAACCCTGCGCATGTGGTGGCAGGATTGTCCGCCGCATGCTAGAACTGGTGGCATGAACGCCACGACCCCCAACATTCACCCCATCCCGCGCCCGGTCATCCGCCAACTGGACGAAGGCGCGATCAACCGTATTGCGGCGGGGGAGGTAGTCGAACGCCCGGCGTCCGCCGTCAAGGAACTGGTCGAAAACGCATTGGATGCAGGCGCGCGCCGGATTGCGGTTGACTATGCCGATGGGGGCAAGACCCTGATTCGCGTCTCCGATGACGGCTACGGCATGACCGGCGACGACTTGCCACTGGCACTGTCGCGCCATGCCACCTCCAAGATCGACGGATCTGATCTTCTGAATATCCATTCATTCGGCTTCCGGGGCGAGGCGCTGCCCTCGCTTGGCGCGGTTGGCCGTCTCACCATCACTTCGCGCACCGCCGAAAGTGACGGCATGATGATCGCCGTTTCGGGGGGACGGATGGACATTCCACGCCCTGCCCCCCTGACGCGTGGCACCATCGTCGAATTGCGCGACCTGTTTTACGCCACCCCGGCACGACTGAAATTCATGCGCTCCGACCGGGCAGAGGCGATGGCGATTGCCGAAGTGATGAAACGGCTGGCACTGGCAGAGCCGGAGGTTGGTTTCACCCTGCGCGATGTGTCGGGCGGTGATGCGCGCGTGATGTTCCGCGCCGATCCCGCACCGGGCGATTTCTTCAACGCCTTGCATGGGCGCGTTGCCACCGTGCTTGGCCGCGATTTCGCCGATAATTCCTTCGCGGTCGACCATACCCGCGAAGGCTTGCGCTTGGTCGGTTACGCCGCTTTGCCAACCTATTCGCGCGGGTCTTCCGCCGCACAATACCTGTTCGTGAATGGCCGCCCGGTGCAGGACCGGATACTCTACGGCGCGCTCAAGGCCGCTTACATGGATGTCCTCAGCCGCGACCGCCACCCCGCCGCTGTGCTGAACATCGCATGTGACCCGCAACAGGTCGATGTGAACGTCCACCCCGCGAAATCCGAAGTCCGCTTTCGCGACCCTGCGCTTGCCCGCGCAATGATCATCTCCACGCTGCGCCATGCCTTGGCCGAGGCCGGGCATCGCGCATCGTCAACCGTGGGGGCGGAAACTTTGGCGGCGTTCCAACCCGAACCTGGCCAAGCGCCGCGCGTCTATCAGATGGAGCGCCCCAGTGTCGGCGCAATTTCCCGCGCTTATACCTTTCAGGCACCCGAGCCGATGATGGGCTTTGCCGAGGCGCCTTCGGCCCGCATTGAATCTTCCGACCAACGCGGAGAATCCCTGCCCTTGGGGGCTGCCCGCGCACAAGTGCATGAAAACTACATCATCGCGCAAACCGCCGATGGTATCGTGATCGTCGACCAACATGCCGCCCATGAACGCCTTGTCTATGAACGGCTCAAAGCGCAACGGGATGGGGCAGGCATTGCGACCCAAGCCCTGCTGATCCCTGAAATCATCGAGCTTTCCGCCAGCGACACCGCCCGCCTGCTGGATGCGGCCCCCGCCTTGGCGGGCCTCGGCCTTGTGATCGAAGGTTTCGGCGGCGCGGCCATCGCCGTGCGCGAAACGCCCGCCATCCTTGGCCGCGTCGATGCAACCGCGTTGCTGAAAGACATCCTCGACGACCTCGCGGACCTTGGCAATTCCGACCGTTTGCAGGCCCGCATGGATGCGGTTCTGTCGCGCATGTCGTGCCACGGCTCCATCCGCTCCGGCCGCCAGATGCGCGCCGAAGAAATGAACGCGCTGCTGCGAGAGATGGAGGCAACCCCGCTTTCGGGTCAATGCAACCACGGCCGCCCCACCTATGTGGAGCTGAAACTGGCCGATATCGAAAAACTGTTCGGGCGCAGATGATTGAAATTTCGGGCCAAATCTACCAATGGAACGACCCGCTGATCCTGCTGATCGGCGGGGCCGCCCTTGTTGTCCTTGCATTCTTTCTTCTGATTTTGCGCGCGACGGGCCAATCCGCCAAAGCCACCGAACCGCTGCTGCGCGAAATCGGCTCACTTGGCCAGCGGGTGCAGTACCTTTCCGAAGGGCAGGAGCGGCTTTCGGGCGGGTTGCATCACGTCTCCGAAACCCAGACCCATTCCCAAACCGCCATGCTGCAACTGATGGAAAAGCGTCTTATGGAGGTGCAGCGCGGCATGACGGAAAGCTTGCAAGGCACCTCCACCCGCACCGCGCGCAGCCTTGGTGAATTGCAGCAGCGGTTGGAGACCATCGACAAAGCCCAGGCAAATATCGAAAAACTGTCCGGCAATGTGCTGGGATTGCAGGATATTCTGTCGAACAAGCAAACCCGCGGTGCGTTTGGCGAAATCCAGTTGAACGACATCGTACACAAGGCGTTGCCGTCTGATGCCTATTCGATGCAGGTCACGCTTTCGAACGGCAAGCGCGCCGATTGCCTGATCCACCTGCCCAATCCCCCCGGCCCTATCGTGATCGACAGCAAATTCCCGCTGGAGGCGTATGAGGCGCTGCGCCGCGCCCAATCCCCGCAGGAATTGACTGATGCCGCGCGGCAGATGCGGGTTTCCGTCAAGGCGCATATCAAGGCGATTTCCGAGAAATACATCCTTGATGGCGAAACCGCCGATGGCGCGCTGATGTTCCTGCCGTCCGAGGCGGTCTATGCCGAACTGCACGCCAATTTCCCCGAACTTGTGCGCGACGGGTTTGATGCGAAGGTCTGGATCGTCTCCCCCACGACCTGCATGGCAACCCTCAACACCATGCGCGCGGTGCTGAAAGATGCGCGGATGCGCGAACAGGCCGGGGCGATTCGCGCCACGTTGCGCTTGCTTCACCGTGATGTGGAATTGGTGGTGGACCGGGTGGACAAGCTCAACACCCATTTCAATCAGGCCCGCGCCGATCTGGAAGGGATCGGCACCGCCGCCGAACGTGCAGGAAAACGCGCCGCCAAACTCGACAATTTTGATTTTGAGGAATTGGCACCCGAATCCGCACCGCCGGTCATTGGCAAGCAGGCCGCAGAATGACCGCACCCCAAACGCGGCATCTGACTCGCGCCGATTATACCGAAATGCCTTGGGCCAACGGGCGCGGAACCACGGTGGAGATTCTGCGCCAAGACGGTGCGCAGGGCTTTCTTTGGCGCTTTTCCATGGCCAGCGTGGCGGAGAACGGCCCGTTTTCCCAATTTCCCGGTATCGACCGCAACCTGACCGTGATCGCTGGCCCCGGATTTGATCTGCTGGGGGAGGTGCATTTGCACGCCGCCCCACTGCATCCGGTCGCCTTTCCCGGCGATGTCGCGATCAGCGCGAAAAATGTCACCGCGCCTTCGATTGACTTCAACGTGATGACCCGCCGCCCCTTACCGTTGCCGGTGGTCCAAGTGCTATCCAACACCGCAATAGCGCCGATGGAAGGCGCGATCCTGTGCCTGTTTTCATTGGGGGATGTTCGGGTCGGCCCGCACACCCTTGGCCGCCACGACATGCTGTTCGATGCGCCGCAAGCGCATCTGTCCGGCGATGCGGTTGTCGCGATTCAGCTTTTCACCAACCGCTGAGGCGTTTCGACCTCAAGGTGCCAACCGACAGCAACCGGAAAAGCCGCTGGTCCCGGCACTGCTGCCATCGACCCCTTTCAGAAACAGTGTCAGCGCGATGCCATATTCCCGGTCGCTCATCCCGTCGGTACAGGATTGGCCGGTCAAGGTCGCGAAGCCAACCCGTGCTGGTCCCAGCAGCGACATTCCAATAACCCCGCGCCGCCCATCCGCTTCGGCCTTCCAGTCAAACCACAGACCCAGGGTCTCGCTATCCATCTGATCGAGGAAAACCTGCCCCTTGGCCGCGTCGAGTTTTGCCGACCAGAACGGTTCCGTCCCCGAACAGGCCAGTCTTGTCGGCGATTGGTCCCAATCCGGCCCCGGTTGCCGCTGCAAATACCGCATCGCGGCCCAGCCGGTGCTTTCGGACATCGCAACCAGCCCCCAGCGCCCATCTTCCGACACGCGCAACACCTCTGCGTCGACGGCATTCGGAGCAAGTTCGCCGCGCTTCTGCGCCGCTGCACTCGGTTCCGCGCGCAGGTTCAGCACATCATCCGCTGCAACCCCCGCAACATCATAAAGCGCCGGAAACATCTGCGCCGCTGCCCATCCCGCGGCAAGACCCCACAGGCAGACGGCAAGCCAAAGCGCCCTCAACTCTTGGCGCCCCAGCTTAGCGACGCGTGTTTGCTGGTGAAGTTTTCAAACATGATACCGATGATGAACAACACCAGTGTCACCTTTATCGGATACATGTAATTGCTGTAATGCGGATGGTAGTTCAGGAAAACAAAGCCGCGCCCCTGATCAATCGTATGAAACAGCGGGTTCCAGTCGAACATCTTCAGCTTGGACGTGGGCATCGCGTTGGCAACGAACATCTTGCCGCTCGCGATCATGTTGGCGCGTTGGTAGAGGATCGTCACGACCCCGATGGCCTCTGGCTGCCACGGCTTTGCGGCCAGAAAGATCATGCCGATGGCAACGCCGCTGATCCATGACAGCAGCAACATCGCCATGGTGCCGATCGGATCATGGATGGTGATCGGGTGGAACGCGGCGTGATAGACATAAAGCACCACCGAGGCCGACAAAACCTGAATATACAGCGCGCTGAGCGCGGCGGCACTGACTGCAACAAAGGTTGTCATTGGTGCGTGTTTCATCATGGCAGAGGTCGAACCACCGCAGCCCGATACCGCAGCAAGCGCCTTGATATGCGTCATGAACATGAAGATGCCCGACATGACGTACAGCAGGTAATCGCCCCGGATCGCCGACCCGCGCAGCCCGAGAAGTTTGAACATCACGAAGAACACGGCAACCAGAATCACCGTCTGCATGATGTTCAACAAAAGGCCGATGACGGCATTGCCGTGGTTTTTTCGGACATCCCGAACACTGGCATGGAAGATCAACTCCACCATACCCAATGCCGTCTGAAACGGTCCCTTCCGGGCTACACGCTGGAACATCGCGGTCCTACCTCAACTCTTCCACGCCCACCGAAAGGTTATATAAGGGAAATCTTGCCGAACCCTTATCAAACGAACATAATGGATTATAAGGGTTTTTGCAATAATCCCGAAATCACGAATTACGGAGCGTTGAATGGACTTTTCCTCCCTCGTGGGGCAGATGCGCAAGTTGGCGCTGGAAGCGGGCGACAGGATCATGCAGGTCTATGCCTCGGATGATTTCGACGTGCGCGCCAAATCCGATGCCAGCCCGGTGACCGAGGCCGATGAAGCGGCAGATGCGATCATTTCGGCGGGTCTGCGCGCCACCTACCCCGATATTCCGCTGATCACCGAGGAACAGGCCGACAGCCATGCCTTGCAGGCGACCACGTTCCTGATCGTCGATCCGTTGGACGGCACCAAGGAATTCGTGCAAAGGCGCGGCGATTTTACGGTGAACATTGCCTATGTCGAGAACGGTGTTCCCTTGCGCGGCGTGGTCTATGCCCCCGCCAAGGGGCGGCTGTTCTATACCCGCGCTGATGGCCAATCGGTGGAGGAAACCGGGGCATTCCTGAAGGATAACGCCGGTCCCTCACGCGAGATCCGGGTGTCCGGGCCGGACAATGCCGCCCTCATGGTCGTTGCTTCCAAATCCCATCGCGATGCCGCGACCGATGCCTATATCGGCAAATATGCGGTGCGCGACATGACCAGCGCCGGCAGCAGCCTGAAATTCTGTCTGGTCGCAACCGGAGAGGCTGATCTTTACCCCCGGCTGGGCCGCACGATGGAATGGGACACGGCGGCAGGCGACGCCGTTCTGCGCGGGGCGGGCGGCCATGTCGTGCGCTTTGATGATCACACCGCGCTGATTTACGGCAAACCCGGCTGGGACAACCCGTTTTTCATCGCCCATGCGCCGGGGGTCGCGTTGAAGCGATGATACCAGCGAATGCCAGCCTCATCATCGTCAGTCGTCACCGCGAGGCGGCATTGATGCGGGCTTTGGCGGGCGTGGCACAGATGGACCACCCGGCGTTTGAGGTGATCGTGGTCGCGGACCCGCAAGCGGCGCAGGCGGTGCGTGACAGTGGAATCGCCGTGAAGCTGGCGGAATATGACAAACCCAACATCTCAACCGCCCGCAACATCGGCCTGCGGCTTGCCGCTGCACCCGTTGTCGCCTTTCTCGACGATGATTCGGTGCCGGAACCGACTTGGCTGTCCCGCCTCTGCGCGCCTTTTTCCAACCCGAAGGTCAATGCGGCAGGTGGTTTTGTTCTGGGGCGGTCCGGGTTGCAATGGCAATGGCGCGCCGCCTGGATAACCGGCGATGGATTTGACGAACCCTTCGACGCCCCGCCTGAAACCAGCCTTCATCCCGGCACACCGACCCGCGCGATCAAGACGCAAGGCACCAACTGCGCCTTTCGCCTTGCGCCGCTTTTGGCTATCGGCGGGTTTGATCCGGTCTATTCGTTCTATCTGGATGAGGCGGATGTGAACCTTCGGCTTGCCGCTTTGGGCGGCTTGACAGCGGTGGTTCCGGGTGCCGTGGTCCATCACGGCTTTGCCGCATCGGCGCGGCGCCGGGCGGACCGCATCCCCACCGATCTGACGCAGATCGGGCATAGCCTTGCGCTGTTCATCGCGCGCCATGGCCAAAGCGCCGATGCCTTAGGTCGCCATATCACCGAACAACGCGCCCGGCTTTTGCGCCATATGATCAGCGGCGGGCTGGAGCCGCGCGATGTACGCCGCCTGATGCGAACCGTGCATGACGGCATCCATGACGCCAATGCGCTGCGCCATCGCCTCGCGCCAGAACCGATCACAGCCACCCCAACGGCCTTCTCCCCGTTGCCCGGCACCGGACCACGCAAGGGCCGCCTTGTGTTCGGAAACCTGTGGAACCGCGCCAAACTCAAAGCCGCCGCCCAAGATGCCGTGGCACGGGGAGAGATTGCGACCCTTGTCCTGCTGGCCCCCGGCCTGCGCCCGCATCGCCACCGGTTCAATCCGGGCGGCTGGTGGGAACAAAGCGGCGGGCGCTTTGGCCGCAGCTTTCGCGATGGCCCCCGCTTTGTGTGGAAAAGCGCCGCAACCCGCCGCGCCAAGGAATCAGCCCGCTGGTCACAATTCCGCCCAATCTCCGACGAGTCGCTTTGAATTGTCGCAAAAATGTGGTCAATCAAGGCAAACCGTTTCCAAATGGTCATGTTCGCGTCGAAATTTGACCTAATTCGAATGTCATCTATCATTCTGCAAGAACGAACTTGTGGTAATGTTGAAATGCATGGGTGGGACTAGGCTATGAAAATCAAGAAGATCACCAAAGCTGTCTTTCCGGTCGCCGGGATGGGAACGCGCTTCCTGCCGGCAACCAAGTCGGTCCCGAAAGAGATCATGACGCTGGTTGACAGGCCGCTGATCCAATACGCAATTGATGAGGCGCGCGCCGCTGGCATCAGGGAATTCATCTTCGTCACCTCGCGCGGCAAATCCGCGCTGGAGGATTATTTCGACGTTGCACCGGATCTGGAAAATACACTGCGCAAAGCCGGCAAGAAAGAGCTGCTTGCAGTCCTGAAAGGCACCAATATGGACAGCGGCGCAATCGCCTATGTCCGGCAGAACCGCCCGCTTGGTCTTGGCCACGCAGTCTGGTGCGCACGGCGGCTGATCGGCAATGAACCCTTTGCCGTCCTGCTTCCGGATGACGTGATCGCGGCGGAAAAGCCCTGTCTGAAGCAGATGGTGGAGGCCTATGCCGAAACCGGTGGCAACATGGTCGCGACGATGGAAGTCTCGCCGGAAAAGGCAAGTTCCTACGGCGTTCTCGATGTTGCCGAGGATATGGGGGCCATTGTGCGCGCCAAAGGCATGGTCGAAAAGCCCAAAGCCTCCGAAGCGCCGTCGAACCTTGCGGTCATCGGTCGCTACATCCTGTCGCCGAATGTGCTGAACAACCTCAACAAGATGAAGCAGGGTGCCGGAGGTGAGATTCAACTGACCGACGCCATCGCGCAGGAAATCGGGGGGGAGGAATCGGTCTATGGCTACCGCTTCCGCGGCCAACGCTACGATTGCGGCTCCAAAGCCGGGTTCTTGCAGGCAACGGTTGCCTTTGGCCTCGCGCGCGAAGACCTGCAACGGGAATTCAGCGATTTTCTGCATGACATGATGGCGCAGCAAAAGGCGGCGCAGTAACCCGATGCCGCCCGCCGCCCGGCTGCTTGACCTGACGCGGCTGCTGTCGCGTCTGGGCAAGGGCCAACCGACCGGGGTTGACCGGGTGGAGGCTGCCTATCTTTCGCGGCTGCTTGCACTGACCGAACCGTGCTTTGCGCTGTTGCGCAGCGGCGCGGGTTTTGTGCTGCTTGATCGCGCCGGTATGGCAGCGTTTCAAAACCTGTTCCGAAAACAAGGACCGTTGCCGCCCGCCGACCTGCTGTCGCGCCTCACGCGGCGCAGTGATCCGGTGCTGGCCCAGTCCGAAACCGCCATTCGCGCACTGGCCTTTGCGCGCTGTATCCCGCCCCGCCTGCCACAGATGCTGCGCCGCGTCCTGCCGGCTGGCTTTGCCTATCTCAACACCGGTCACGCCAACCTGACCGACGACATTCTGTCGAAACTGCGCGAGGGCGGTGCCGGCAAAATCGCGGCGCTGATCCATGACACCATCCCGCTCGATCATCCGGAGTTCTCGCGCCCCGACACCGTTGGCGTGTTTCGCGACAAATTGGCCGCGACCGCCCGCCACGCCGATCTGGTGATCCATACCGCCACGATCAACCGCGCGCAGACGGAAAACCACTTTGCCCGCTTCAATCGCATCCCCGAAGGCGTCGTGGCGCTGCTTGGTACTGACCCGCCGCAACCTGACCCGATGCCGCCGCGCGACCAGCCCTATTTCGTCACGCTCGGCACGATTGAACCGCGCAAGAACCACGCCTTCCTCCTCAACCTCTGGCAGAACCTGCATGATCAACTTCCGGAAGCGGAGGTTCCGCATCTGCTGATTCTCGGGCGGCGCGGATGGATGAATGATGCGGTTTTTCAGCGCCTCGACACCGCAGCTTTCATGGGTCGCACGGTGTTTGAGTTTTCCGGCCTGCCGGACGGTCAGGTTGCGGGGCTGATCGCGGGCTCATGTGGCCTGCTGTTTCCCAGTTTTGTCGAAGGCTTTGGCCTGCCCGCGCTGGAAGCCGCCAGTCTCGGTGTGGATGTCGTTCTGCCGCCGTTGCCAATTTATCGTGAGACTCTGGGCAATTATCCCGTTTACGCAGACCTGTCGGACAGTTATTCTTGGTTGGAAACAATCATCCGCCTCA
>NZ_JAKDLJ010000184.1 GCF_030452865.1 Pseudorhodobacter sp. | reverse complement strand
TGTGATGAGCCAGCGTGTTCTTTTGGCGCTGACGCAGGCAGGCGTTTCGCGTGAGGACAGCTATCGCCTGGTGCAGCGCAACGCGATGAAGGTTTGGGAAAAAGGTGCCGATTTCAAAACCGAATTGCTGGCGGATGCCGAAGTCACCGCAGCACTGACCCCGGCGCAGATCGAGGAAAAATTCGATCTCGGATACCACACCAAACACGTCGATACGATTTTCGCCCGCGTGTTCGGCGGTTGAGTGCAAGGGAATCTCAGCCTTCGATGCCTGCGATGACATCGGATGGGCCGGATTTCCTGCTGAACTTTGGCATTTCCATGCTACAATTGCGCAGCCATTGTGCCGGATGACACCGGCAGTCTGGTCAGCAAAGAAAACCGAAAGGACGCAAGATGAAGATCAAGACGCTTTTCGCCTGCACCGCCCTTTGCCTCAGCCCCGGCCTCGCATTCGCAATGTGTTCGGGGGAGGCTCACGCCGCCGCAATTTCCTGCGCGGATGGTCTGGTCTTCGTCGGCGCGACCAATACATGCGAGCCGGTTTCCGGTTAGAGCCGACAAAATCGCTGTCACCGCGCCGGGCGTAAGGCTGCATTAATACTATGCTGGCAACTTGGGCTCATCTGTAACCCAGAAAGGGCGCAAATATGGACGGCGGAACGACGGAACTGGCACAGATCACGCCTGCGCAGCGGATTGCCCCGAATGTGGAACGTCGCGCGCGCAAGCGCAGCCTGACCAACCGGGAAAAGGCAGCGGTGATCGTTCGGCTGATGGTGGCAGAAGGTGCGCCGATCACCTTGATGAGCCTGCCGGAGCATATTCAAGCCTCCCTCGCCGAGCAGATGAGCAAGATGCGCCTGATCGACCGGCGCACATTGCAACAAGTGGTTGCCGAATTTCTGGCAGAGTTGGAGGAGGTTGGCCTGTCCTTCCCCGGCGGCATTGATGGTGCGTTGTCGATCATGGATGGCCATATCTCTACCACCGCCGCCAACCGGTTGCGCAGGCTCTCCAGCGCCTCCTCCAAGATCGACCCCTGGGATCGCATCGCCTCGCTGGAGGTGGAGCGTCTGCTACCCGTGCTGGAACAGGAAAGCGTCGAAGTGGCGGCGGTGATGCTGTCAAAACTGGCGGTGCCGAAAGCAGCTGAATTGCTGGGCAAATTGCCGGGGGAACGCGCGCGTCGTGTTGCCTATGCCGTCTCCTTGACCGGCAATGTTGACCCTGAAACCGTGCGCCGGATTGGCCTGTCGCTGGCGTCGCAACTGGAAAACCAACCCGCCCGCGCCTTTGATGCCGGGCCGGTGGAACGGGTGGGCGCAATTCTGAACGTCGCCCCGCAACTGATTCGGGATGAGGTGTTGGCCGGTCTGGATGAGGATGATCAGGATTTCGCGCAACTGGTGCGCAAGGCGATTTTCACCTTCATCCACATCCCCGACCGGATCAGCCCGCGCGATGTGCCGAAAATCGTACGAATCGTCGAGCAAACGGTGATGGTGACAGCCCTCGCTTCGGCGATGAACCTGCCGATCACGGCCGCAGCGGCGGAATTCATCCTGTCCAACCTCTCGCAACGGATGGCGCAGACGCTGCGCGAAGAAATCCAGACGCGGGGGAAAATCAAGGAAAAGGATGCCGAGGCCGCGCAAGGCGCAATCATCACCGCGATCCGCAGTCTGGAAACCACCGGCGAACTTGTGCTGGTGCAACCCGAAGATTATGCCTGACGCGCCCCGTCGCCCGTGAGGGTATTTGCTTCTTCATCGCCGCGCTTGTGATCATTGACACGGGACTTTATGTCTGACGCCGGGCGGCCTGCGCGGTGCGGCGTCTGAACCGGACGGATTGATGCCTGACCAGACACCAGAAAAGAACCGGGGCGGAAAGCTGCGCAATGTCCTGCTGCGCGGCTTGATCGGCTTGCTGCTCGCCCTGCCCTACCGCTGGCGCGTGCCCCTTTGCGGCTGGGTCATGGCCTATATCATCGCGCCGGTTGCAGGCTATGACAAACGGGTGCGGGATAACCTGGCGCTGATCCTGCCAAATCTGCCACAGCGCGAGGTCAAGCGCCTGATGCGCGAGGTGCCGCGCAATGTCGGTCGCACCCTGATCGAGATTTATTCAGGTGCCGAATTCATTGCCCGCGCCACCGCAGAGCCGCTGCAAGGCGCAGGGCTGGCCGCGCTCGACGAAGCCCATGCGGCCGGTCGGCCGGTGATTCTGGTAACCGGGCATTTCGGCAATTACGACGCCAGCCGTGCCGCTTTGATCGCGCGCGGCTACCGCGTCGGCGCGCTTTACCGTCCGATGGGCGACGCGGATTTCAACGCGCATTATGTCAAGGCGATCTCGCAGATCGGCACGCCGGTTTTCCCCCGAGGTCGGGCGGGTCTCGCTGATATGGTGCGGTTTTTGCGCTCTGGCGGGATGCTCGGCTTGTTGATGGATCAGCAGATAAGCAGCGGCGTTGCGTTGGATTTCATGGGCCATCCGGCGAGAACCGCTTTGTCGGCAGCGGATCTGGCCTTGAAATATGATGCGCTGGTGATTCCGACCTATGCTGTGCGGCGCGCGGGCGGGCTTGATTTCGACATCATCATAGAGTCACCGATTCCGCATGACACGCCGGAGGCGATGACCCAGGCGCTGAACGCATCTCTGGAAAAACTGGTGCGTCAATATCCTGATCAATGGTTCTGGATTCACCGGCGCTGGAAGTAAAGCGCTGTCCGCCGCCGCGTCAGGCTATTTCAGCACCGCCGCGCCGAAAATCTCTCCCGGACCATCGGCTTGCAGGATGACCGCCAGCGGGCCGGACCCGGCAGGGATTGCCAGATCGAGCGCAGTCTGCCCGTCCCATTTACCAAGCAATTGCCACGAGGTGACGATATTGCTGTAGGTGATGGTCTTTCCCGCATTCTCGCCGCGTTCGATCAGCACCGATTCCGACGGATCGAAATGGACAAGCTGCACCCGAAGCGGTGCCTCCACCCCCGGAACCGGTGCGGCCCGGATCAACAATTGCGCGCCGCTGCGTTGCAGTCGCAAGTGCGCGCGTTGCGGTTGGCCGCTATGTGCACCGATTGCTGCGGCCACCTCGTCCGGGCGATTGCCAACGACGCGCGCCTGCCCCTGCACCACGATCTGTGGCGTATAGATCATCTTGTCGCGGGCAAAATGGGCATAGGCTTTTTGTCGCGCGGTGAACTGCGGATCTGCGAACTTGTCTTTCCAGCCCAGATAGTCCCAGTAATCGACATGCAGTGACAGAGCGATCACCTGATTATCCGCCGCCAAAGCGCCGAAAATGGCATCGGCAGGTGGGCAGGACGAGCAACCCTGCGATGTAAACAGCTCCACCACAACCGCATCATCGCTTTGGGCATGACCCGGCGCCGCAAAGGCCAACCATGCCGCGCAAACGGTTGCAAGAAGGTGTTTCATATTGCTTTTCCAGTATCCCGTTCCTTTGTGTCTAGTAAACTCCGGCCGCAGAGGCCAATCAAGGTTTTGCGAGGGGGCGTTACAAAGCCAGCCGCTTCGCCTCCGCATCGGCTTCGGCCAAAAACAGCCGGTTTCCCATGCCGTCGCACCCAATGACAAATTACGCTGGATTTTCGGCATACAATGGCATACAAAGCACAGACCCCCCTTGTTTTTGTGCCCCGGCTTCGGCATTACCCAAGGGAAGAAACATCCACGCACCAGCCAGAGGAGGTCAGACATGACCGTCAGAGTCGGACTTGACAGCAGCAAAACCCGCCGCTCGCTGACCTCGGGCGGATCGAGCATTGCCTATTATTCGATTCCTGCCGCGCAAGAGGCCGGGTTGGGCGATTTTTCCAAGCTGCCCGCGTGTCTGAAGGTGGTGCTCGAAAACATGCTGCGCTTTGAAGACGGCAAGACCGTCTCGGTCGACGATATCCGGGCCTTTGGCGAATGGGCAAGCAATGGCGGCAAGAACCCGCGCGAAATCGCCTATCGTCCCGCCCGCGTCCTGATGCAGGATTTCACTGGTGTTCCGGCCGTGGTCGACTTGGCCGCCATGCGCGACGGCATCATTGGTCTTGGCGGCGACGCCCAGCAGATCAACCCCCTCGCCCCGGTTGATCTGGTGATCGACCATTCGGTGATGATCGACGAATTCGGCAATCCGCGCGCGTTCCAGTTGAACGTCGACCGCGAATATGAACGCAACATGGAACGCTATACCTTCCTGAAATGGGGTCAGAAAGCGTTTGAGAATTTCCGTGTGGTTCCGCCCGGCACCGGCATTTGCCATCAGGTCAACCTTGAATACCTGTCGCAAACCGTCTGGAGCGACAAGGACCAGAACGGGCAGCAGGTCGCCTACCCCGACACGCTGGTCGGCACCGACAGTCACACCACCATGGTCAACGGCCTCGCCGTCCTCGGTTGGGGCGTTGGCGGGATTGAGGCAGAGGCCGCGATGCTCGGCCAGCCAATTTCCATGCTGATCCCCGAAGTGGTCGGGTTTGAACTGACGGGCGCAATGGTCGAAGGCACCACTGCCACCGACCTTGTGTTGCGAGTCGTTGAAATGTTGCGCAAACATGGCGTCGTCAGCAAGTTCGTCGAATTTTATGGCGACGGGTTGAACCGCCTGCCCCTGCCCGACCGCGCGACCATTGCCAATATGGCACCGGAATATGGTGCGACCTGTGGTTTCTTCCCGATCGACAAGGAAACCATCCGCTACCTGCGCAACACCGGCCGGGATGAGGCGCGGATCGCCTTGGTCGAGGCTTATGCAAAAGCCAACGGTATGTGGCGGGATGAAAACTACGCCCCGATCTACACCTCCACATTGACGCTGGACATGGCGACCATCGTGCCCGCCATTTCCGGCCCGAAACGTCCACAGGATTTCGTGGCCCTTGATGTGGCGGCAATCACCTTTGGCAAATATGTCACCGGCGAACGCGTCGGCCAGATCGCCAGTGAAAAGCAAAAGGTCAGGTGGGAAAGCGAAGGTGGTCCGCCCGAACCCTGCGCCATCCCTGGCGACAAGGGCAGTCACAAGCGCGGCTATGTGAAAACCGATGATGGCCACTACCAGTTGCATGACGGCTCCATCGTTATCGCTGCCATCACCTCTTGCACCAACACCTCCAACCCCTATGTCATGATCGGGGCCGGTTTGGTCGCGCGCAAGGCCCATGCCAAAGGCCTGACCCGCAAGCCTTGGGTGAAAACGTCGCTCGCCCCCGGTTCTCAGGTCGTCAGTGAGTATCTGGAGGCGGCGGGTCTGCAAAAAGACCTCGACGCTATCGGCTTCAACCTTGTGGGCTATGGTTGCACCACTTGCATCGGCAACTCCGGCCCGTTGGAGCCTGCAATTTCCAAGGCCATCGCCGATTATGACCTGATCGCAACTTCGGTCCTGTCGGGCAACCGCAACTTTGAAGGCCGGATTTCGCCGGATGTCCGCGCCAACTACCTCGCTTCGCCGCCGCTGGTTGTCGCCTATTCGCTGGTTGGGGATATGAATATCGACATCACCACCGCCAGCCTTGGCGACGACAAGGACGGCAACCCGGTCTACCTCAAGGATATCTGGCCCAGCAATGCCGAGATTGCTGAAATTGTGGAACGCACCGTGACCCGCGCCGCATTTCAAGAAAAATACGCCGATGTATTCAAAGGCGATGAGAAATGGCGCGGCGTCCAGACCCCGGATTCCGAAACCTACGACTGGCCGCCAACATCAACCTATATCCAGAATCCGCCCTATTTTCAGGGCATGTCGAAAACACCTGGCGTAATTTCGGATATCAAGGATGCGAGGGTACTCGCACTTTTGGGCGATATGATCACCACCGATCACATCTCCCCTGCGGGATCGTTCAAAGACACCTCCCCCGCCGGGAAATACCTGGTGGAACGGCAGGTTCCGGTGCGGGAGTTCAACTCCTATGGCTCCCGCCGTGGCAACCATGAGGTGATGATGCGCGGCACCTTCGCCAATATCCGCATCAAGAATGAGATGCTGGATGGGGTGGAGGGCGGCTATACCCTTGGCCCCGACGGCAAGCAAACCTCGATCTTTGATGCCGCCATGGCCTATGCCGATAGCGACACCCCGTTGGTGATCTTTGGCGGCGTCGAATACGGCGCCGGTTCCAGCCGCGACTGGGCGGCGAAAGGCACCGCACTTCTGGGTGTCAAAGCGGTTATTGCAGAATCGTTTGAACGCATCCACCGCTCCAACCTTGTCGGCATGGGGGTGATCCCGTTTGAGTTCACCGACGGCGATACGCGCAAAACCCTCGGGTTGAAAGGCGATGAAACCGTCAGTATCGAAGGGCTGGAAGGTGATCTCAAGCCACTTTCGACAGTGCCGTGCTACATCACATACGGCGACGGCAAAACCAAGACAATCCAGATCAAGTGCCGGATAGATACGGCGATTGAAAAGGAATATGTCGAACATGGCGGCGTATTGCATTATGTGCTCCGGGATCTGGCAAAGACCGCCTGAACCCCAGCGGGATCCGCACAGAAAGCAAGCGCCCGATGGGCGCTTGTTGCTTTTTCCGGTTCGCCGTTATGTCGTCGTTAAGCCTTGGGGCTCATGGTAAACTCAGTTTACCGTGAAAGGCCGTAACATGCGTTTCCCCCGTCTGATCAGCCAGGCCGAGATTGATGTCCAACTGCGCCGTGCCAAACCGCGCGCGACTTGCCTGCCGGGCCTGCCGTCAGGTGCCGCTCTGATCGGTCTTGCGCTGTATTTTACGCTGCAAGCCCTGCTCTGACTCTACCTCGGTCTTCTCTGCCGAAAATATCCTCGGGGGGCGGGTTTTTGGGCGCCCAACCCCGTTTGGGGGCGGCGGGCCCCCGATTTTTTTGGGGAAAAAGGAATTACCCGGTTTACGAA
>NZ_JAKDLJ010000183.1 GCF_030452865.1 Pseudorhodobacter sp. | reverse complement strand
ACCATTGCCTGCAAGGCACGATCCGTATCTTCAACCGACGAGCCTTTGGGCAAGTCTAACACGACCTGAAGGTTGGCTTTATTGTCGAACGGCAGCAACTTCACCGTCACATGCTGGGTATAGATCAGGACCAGCGATGCAAGTGTGGCAACCGTAACGACGGCAAGGAACGCCACAGCACGGGCGCGGGTTTTCAGGATCGGTCGCGCCACGGCAACGTAAAGCCGCCCAAGCCGGCCGCCACTTGCGGAATCGTGGGCGTGACCACCGCCGCCGCCTTTCTGGCCGAGTTTCATCATCAGCCACGGCGTCAGAACCACCGCTACAAAGAACGAAAACACCATAGCGGCGGAGGCATTGGCCGGAATCGGGCTCATATAGGGGCCCATCATGCCCGTCACGAACAGCATCGGCAGCAGTGCTGCAACCACGGTCAGGGTCGCAACAATGGTTGGGTTGCCAACTTCGGCAACGGCGTCAATAGCGGCCTGTTTGCGCGCCCGACCGTCGCCCATCGCCCAGTGACGGGCGATATTCTCGATTACCACGATGGCGTCATCAACCAGAATCCCGATAGAGAAGATCAGCGCGAACAGACTGACCCGGTTCAGCGTGTAACCCATGACCCAAGACGCAAAAAGCGTCAGCAGGATGGTCGTCGGGATGACGACCGCCACTACCAGCGCCTCATGCCAGCCAATGGCAATCGCAACCAGAACCACGATGGAAACCGTCGCGAGGCCCAGATGGAACAGCAGTTCATTCGCCTTTTCATTCGCGGTCTCGCCATAGTCGCGCGTGATCGCCATTTCCACATCCTGCGGGAATATCTGGCCGCGCACCGCTTCAAGGCGCTTCACGATTTCATCTGCGATAACAACGGCATTGGTCCCCGGCCGTTTGGCAATCGCCAGCGAGACCGCAGCCGCGCGGTCAAGCCCGGAATCGGTCTTGCGAATGTCGGTGACGCGACTTTCAGCGGGAGATGTCGCCAGCACGACATCGGCAACGTCGCGAACATAGACGGGGCGACCGTCACGCGATGTCAGAAGGATATTGCCGATCTGCGGCAGATCTTGCAGGGTTTGCCCGGCCAGAATGGCGCGTTGCTGACCATCCTCGCGGATCATCCCGATCCGGAACGAACGGTTCGCGCCTTCGATCTTGGCAGCCAGTTGCTGCAAGGTAATTCCATAAAGCGACAGTTTTTCCGGGGCGGGCTCAATCCGGATCTGTTCCGGCTGCTCGCCGACGATATAGCTCAGGCCGACATCCGGCAGTTTCGACACCTCCACCTGCAACTCCCGCGCAAGCCGCGTCAACCCGTTGGAGGTCCAACGCGCCGCGGCCTCCGGCGTCGGGCGCAAGGTGACAACCACAATCGCCACATCGTCGATCCCGCGCGCAACGATCAACGGCGCGGGGATGCCGACCGGGATGCGGTCCATATTGGCGGAAAGTTTTTCCTGCACGCGCAGGATAGCCGCATCCGCATCTGTGCCGACCAAAAAGCGCGCGGTGACGAGGGTGCCGTCGTCTTCGGTCTGTGAATAGACATGCTCCACCCCGTCAATACTTTTGACAATGGTTTCCAGAGGTTCCGTGACGAGTTTGACCGCATCTTCCGCCTTCAGGCCATTGGCAATGACGTGGATATCCACCATCGGCACCGAAATCTGCGGCTCCTCCTCTCGTGGAAGCGAGATGAGTGCGACCAGACCGAGGGCAAGTGCCGCCAGCAAAAACAGTGGCGTCAGCGGGGAGGTGATGAATGCGCGGGTCAGACCGCCTGCGATACCAAGCTTCATGGCAGCACAACCCGGTCACCGCCCTGCAACCCGGTCAAAACCTCAACCCGTGCCGCACCGTCGATCTCAAACACCTCGCCCAGTATGACCGCCACATCCAGTATTCTCCCATCAAGGGCGATCCGGATGTAGTCGATGCCATGGATTGCCCGGATGCCTTCGGGTGGCACAGCCAGCACCCGGCGCTTGCCAACCGGAATCGACACCAAGGCCCGTTCGTTGACGAAATAGTTTCCGATGCCGTCGACCTCCACATCGGCAATAACCCGGCCATCAATGATTTCAGGATAGACCTTCACGATCTTGCCCCGATGGCTCTGAGGGGTCTCATCCACCAGTTGCGCCAGACCCCGTTCGCCGACAACAACATCCGCGCCCTGCACGATTTCGGCGGCATGGCGCTCTGGCAGCGACAGGCGCAGATAGTAAGGGCCGGGGGCGATCCGTCCGATTTCCTCACCCGGCATGATCACCGAACCGGGCGTCACCGGAACTGTCAGCACGCGCCCGGAAGCAGGGGCGAAAACCGTGCCTTCGCGCGCGTTCTGCGCAATAACCGCTTTTTCCGCTTCCGCCGCTGCGACCTCATTGGTGGCCACGATGAACAGCATATTCTCCTGATCCAGATTGGCCTGTGTGCCAACGCCGCTTGTCCGCAATTGCCGGGCGCGTTCAAGCTGAATTCTGGAGTTTTCAAGCTGGGAGTTGAGCGCCTTTATCTTCGCCTCGGCAGCGTTCAGTTGAAGTGCTATTTTGTCGTCTACGACTACGGCAATGACATCGCCTTGCGTAACCTCATCGCCTTGCGAGATCTCAAGCTGCCGGATCGTGCCGCCGATGCGGGCGCGGGCCGGAACGACGATGCGACTTTCGACCTGGCCGAAAACAGCTTTCATCTCCGGGATCGTCGTCGCCTCAACCAGGAACTCAGTGGCATCGGCGCGGCCCGGCCCCGGAATTGCGAATACGGCGAGTGCGCAGAGTGAATAACGCAGCATTGTTGGGAGCATTGGGTCATCAACTTTCGTAGAATCTGGCGGGCTTGTACCAATGGACGGCAAAGCGAAGGGATGTTTGGGCTATTTTGCGCATGTCTCGTCGCGGCACCCGAGCTTGCGGAAAACCATTGCGGCAGGGCAAAAGCCGGTGATCGACGATTGAAACAGGTTGAACCCGACGAATGCCGTCAGCAGATAAAACCAGGACGCCACATAGAACCCAAGCGCCAGCGAAACGAGGACCATGACCCCCGCGAACATCATCACCGCACGATTGACAGTCATTTCACTCTCCTTTTCAAAGAACGCCGGGCCTTGTGGTTGATCCCGGCCCGGATATCCCGAAACTTTCTGATCCGGCGCATGCCAAGGGCGATCTTGCGGCGGGCGTGTTTCCTAACCCTGCCAATCCCTGCTGCCTCGCTGCGCTTGCGAATCCTTTCATCCTTGCACATAACATTCAAATAATATAAATTCAAGAATATGAATATAAAAGAGATGATACCGGCGGCGCATCTGGCGGCTGACCTGATGCGAAGCCTGTCGCACCCGCAGCGCCTTCTGGTGCTTTGCGCGTTGGTGGATGGCGAGAAATCCGTGGCCGATTTGCGCCACAGCCTCAAGATCGACCAGGTTCCGTTGTCGCAGCACCTCATGCGGTTGCGCGGTGATGGCCTTGTCAAAGCGCGCCGGGACGGGACAGCGGTTTATTACGAGATTGTGCGGCCCGAGGTGCAAACCGTTGTTGAGGCATTGCACGCCGCCTTTTGCGCGCCGGATGGTGCCCCGACAACAGACCAAACGCGATAGCATTGTTCCAAAGTCGGTTGCAGTGCCCCGATCGTGCCTCGTTCGATCGACCGCCTCAACCCGACCGTTGCCACGGGCAAAACCTTCGGGCGGCGTATCACTCAGGGTCAGAAAACCACTCGCCACCGCGAAGCCCTGAAAACTGGCGGTCACCGCAAGAACTCCAAACAAGCGCAATCCGTCGTGATCTGATCAGACCTCCAGTTTGGTCCCACACGCTTCGATGCCCTGTCGATAGATCGCAAATATGCGCGGGGCGTTCCTTGTCATGCGCCGGATGTCGCCTGCGATCAGCGATTGCATCACTAGCCCTTGAATCATTCCAATGAACAGCGTCGCCGCGGCCTCGGCGTCCAGATCAGGGCGCAATTCCTGACAGGCCTTCCCCTCGACAAGCAATTGATGAAGTTGCCCCTCGTAGTCGGCCACCATGGTTTGTGCCAACCCTTTGGCCGGTATCGCGCGGACCCCTTGGAATGCGCAACTGAGCATGCGCGGTGCGCGGGGACCGATGCGCCGGGCGTGAGTGCCCAGCACCAACGCGAATTGCAGTTCCTGACCCGGCAAATGTTCGTTCTCGTCTCCCCCGCCAACTTGTTCTGGACCAATCCCGTCGTGCTGGCAAAGACGCGCGAAGCGGGCGGACTGAACCTGGCCAGAGGAATGCAGAACTATTTGCAGGACATCAAGGACGACTTGTTCGGTGCCGCACCTGAAGGCACCGAGGCTTTCCAGCCAGGCCGCGATGTCGCAGTTACCGAGGGCAAGGTGGTCTATCGCAACAGGTTGATCGAGCTTATCCAGTACAGCCCGCGCACGGCCCAAGTGCGGCCCGAACCGATCCTGATCGTTCCGGCATGGATCATGAAATAATATATCCTCGATCTGTCGCCGCAAAACTCCGTGATGCGCTATCTGGTGGAGCAGGGCCATACGGTGTTCATGATTTCGTGGACAAACCCCAAGCCAGCGACCGCGACCTGACGCTTGATAACTATCGCTGCCTTGGCGTCATGGAGGCGCTTGATGTGATCGGGCAGATCGTGCCGGACCAAAAGGTGCAGGCGGTCGGTTATTGGCTGGGCGGCACCCTTGTGTCGATTGCGGCGGCAGCAATGCTGCGTGATGGCGATGACCGGCTTGGCTCGCTTTCGCTGCTGGCAAGTCAGGTCGATTTCACCGAACCCGGCGAATTGCAGCTTTTCATCAACGAAAGCCAGCTTGCGTTTCTCGACAGCGTAATGCGGAAGCAGGGTTATCTGGATACGACCCAAATGGCGGGCGCGTTCCAGATGCTGCGCTCCAATGATCTGATCTGGTCGCGCGCGGTCCACGATTGCCTGATGGGTAAACGTCGACCGATGATTGACCTCATGGCCTGGAACGCGGTTGCGATGCGAATGCCTTTCCGGGTGCCCCCCGAACATCTGCGCAAACTCTATCTGAACAATGATCTTGCGGAGGGGCGGCTTGAGGTGGGCGGCGCCCCCGGTCAATGTCTCCGACCTTCGTTTGCCGATCTTCGCTGTGGGCACGATCCGGGACCATGTCGCGCCTTGGCAGTCGGTCTTCAAGATCGACATGCTCAGCGATACCGGTGTGACTTTCGTGCTGACCAGCGGCGGGCACAATGCGGGGCTCGTGTCCGAACCCGGTCATTCGCACCGGACCTGCCGGACGCGGACGCGACGGGCGGAGAATCTTCATGTTAGCCCCGAAACAGGGCTAACAGCGGAGCCAGAACAAAAAAGGGTCTTGGTGGATCACATGGGCAGAATGGCGTGCCGCCCAATCCGGCAAGCCGACCGCCCCACCGCAGACGGGCCGAACGGATCGGGCGCCGGTCGCGGACGCACCCGGCACCTAGGTATATCAGAGCTAGCGACTGGACATGCAGTATCCTGAGCAAACTGAAGGATCAAAGTGAATGGAAACCAAGGAACGGGGGCTATCACCCGCCGCAATAGTGGCCGTCCTGTTCGGGCTGCTGACGATTGGTGCGGGCGGCAAGGCCTTGTTTGGAAATGTGCCTGTCGAAAATGCGGTGCCTTTTGTTCTCTGGTTCAATTTCATCGCGGGCTTTGCCTATGTTGCGGCGGGCTTTGGCCTGTTCTGGCGGCAAAGCTGGGCGGTGCGCCTCTCAATTGCGATCTTTGTCATGACGGTTCTCGTCACGCTCGCCTTTTTTTCTCCACATGGCTTTTGGCGGCGGCTACGCGTTGCAGACCGTCGGCGCGATCAGCCTGCGCGCTGGTCTGGGCCGTCATTTTCATTGTTGCGCTGCGTACATTTGCGGGGTTTCGCCAAACTGCGGATGATCGGCATGTTTGACCGGAGCCCGCCTTATCAGGGTGAGAAGGCCATGCTTTGCCCCCTGCCTCATGGGTTGGCAGCACGAAAACCGCTTCGAACCTATCGACGTGATCCCGAGCGGAGGGAACGGGGCGACAACTCCGCTTGCGCCTCATCGGCAATGGGACTGGCCCCTTGTTTCGGCTCCTTGGTTGCGGTCGCGTTTCCCGTGGCAATGTCAATCTTGCAATTTGGTGATCTGGAAAGAATGCTGTTTCATAGCGTCCTGCTGACGGTCGCGCAGATGTGGGTTGGAGACTTGTCGAACCAGATCTGGCAGGACGGCGTGCGACCGTCAGCCCGTTCGTCGCGCTTGCCTCTCTCGCGGTCGGGTGCGCGCTCTGGCGATTGCCGGGGGCGGTGCCGCTGATCTAGATTTTGACACTCATGCCGTCAGCCTTTTCTCCGACACGGTCTTTCGCTATTCTGATCGCGGACCGGATGATGGACGCCGCGCCGCATTCACAAAGCGAAAAGACAGCAGAACATGACTGAACTGACACTGGTAAGCTGGAACATCCGCGCCGGCCTTGGGCGCGATTTGCGCCGCCGCCCGATGCGGACGATTGACGCGATTACCGGCTTTGATGCGGATGTGGTCTTGTTGCAGGAAGCCGATTTCCGCCGCCATCCGCGCCCTGCGGCCTTGCCAAGCCCGCAAGGGCGGATCGGCCCGTTCGAAGTGGTCGATCTGACGCCGACCGCCGTGGGGCTGGGATGGCACGGGATTGCGATGCTGAAGCGACCGGGCATTCGCGTGGAAGCGATCCACCGCTACGACTTGCCCGCGTTGGAGCCGCGCGGCGCCGTTGTCGTCGATCTTGCAATTGCTGAAAGACCGGTTCGGATCGTCGGTGTGCATCTTGGCCTGCTGCGCGGCAATCGCCGAAAGCAACTCAGCTATATCGCCGATCGGTTGGCCGAGTTGGAGCGCAGGCCGACCATTATCGCGGGTGACT
>NZ_JAKDLJ010000182.1 GCF_030452865.1 Pseudorhodobacter sp. | reverse complement strand
GGCGTGCCAGTCGAGCGCCGGGAGGGAGGCGAGGGCGGCCATGCAACCGGGGGTGCCATTGTCAAACCGCCGGATATCCGGGGCAAGGGTGAAACTGTCTAACGCCCAGTTGAACGGGTCGGGCTGACTGAACCAGCCGCGCAACTCCGGCGAACATTCTGCGATCAGCTTTGGGCTGACATAGAGGATACCCGCGCCGGGGGTGCCGCACATCCATTTCAGGCTGGTGGTGACGGCGAAATCAATCACAGGCGCATTCACATCGAAGGGCAGCAGCCCAGCGCCCTGAGTGATATCGACACCGATGACACTGCCCTTACGGCGTCCGTGCGCGACCATGGTTTCCAGATCAATCCGGTGAGAACTGGTCGAGGAAACCCATGTCAGCAGCGCCACCGCAACATCCGGACCCCAATGGCTGATGAAATCCTCATCCTCCACCCAGCTCGCACCCTGGCGCATTGGCACGGTATCAAGGGTGAAGCCAAGACGCTCCTGCAACTTGGACAACAGGAAATGGTTGGACGGAAAGCAATCCGCACCAACCAGGACACGCTTGCCTTTCAGCCGTTCCGGTGGCAGCGCGGTAATCAGCATGTGAACGGCTTGGGTCACATTTTCGGTACTGGTCACGCTGGCTTCGGGGGCAGAAATGATTGCGCGCCAGCGGTCGAGAAACGCGGCGCGCTTGGTCAGGACATAGCCCCATTGCGCATCATTGGCAGCCCCCCAAACCTGCCCGAACTCACTCATCGCCTGCGCGATACCTTCGGCCTTGCCGGGATACTGGCCGATCGAGTGATACAGAAAATATGCGTCGTCCATGTGTCTCACCTTGTATAAGCCCGCTCGAATCATACGCGCGACCGAACGATTGCGCCGGGATATTTGCGCCGGGTTATAGCAATATAACGCAAAACTGCGGATCAATACCATTGCGCCGTTCGTTGCGGCCCTCTTTGTGTCGTGTCGCACCACTCAGACGGCTGAATCAACGTTGTTCACAATGATCGCACCCCGTCCGATTTGTTTGGCGCCACATCGGTGAGGGCTGGAGACGACCCCTGATGCTTGAACCCACCCTGACCGAGAATGGTCATCGGTCTGCACCCGCCGCTACTTCCTGCGTATCCCGCAGGATATCCATCCAATGGCCGATCGGCCCGCCCTGCACCCTCCCACAAAGCCAATACTGTTTTAGCAAAAGGTGCGGTGGCGAAGGCGAGGGCACCTTTACATGGTACGCCTCCTCCACCTCGTTCCTGCCCGAAGCCAGCAAGCCGAGAAACCGGCCACAATGCGTGCCTCGGGTATTCTTTCCCTCCCTCAAGGAAGTCGGGACTTCCAGCAGGCTCCTATGTCATTCTCGATCAACTTTAGATGTACTTGCAGATATTTATGAGCCAGAGCCGCGGGAGGGAAATCGCCCCAAGCGGATGAAAAAACCTCGCCATTAATGGTCGATCCGCGTCTTGTTGGATCGTTCTGACTCAGGGGCTTCCATTCATCACGTTTTGCGCCCATCAACATGCGATGAAATCTCCGGTTCTTGCCTTTGTCCGTGACAACAGCGCCTTTCTGGCGACGGGAGCATTGCTGTCCTTCCTGTCCGGGTTCGGGCAAACTTTTCTGATTTCCGTTTTCGGGGGTGAAATCCGCGAAGCCTTTGGGCTGAGCAATGGCGATTGGGGCCTTATATATATGGCCGGGACCGGGCTTTCGGCCTTTGTGATGGTGTTTGCAGGTGGGCTGGCGGATCGGTTCCGCGTGCGGGTTTTGGGCGTTGCGGTCGTGCTGATGCTGGCGCTCGCCTGCTTTGCCATGGCGTTCAATCCGTGGGCCGCTGCCTTGCCGCTGGTGATCTTTGCGTTGCGATTTGCCGGGCAAGGGATGACCAGCCATGTCGCGCTGGTTGCCATGGCGCGGTGGTTTATTGCAACAAGGGGGCGCGCGCTGGCGATTGCAACGCTGGGCGTGATGTCTGCTGAGGCGCTGATGCCGCTCAGCTTTGTCTGGTTGAAATCACATTTCGACTGGCATCATCTTTGGGTTGTTGCCGGGCTGTTCTGCCTCGCCTGCTTGCCCGTCCTGTATCGCCTGTTGCGGTTGGAGCGCACTCCGCAGCAAGCGGCCGAGAGCTCCTCCACCCTGGGGATCGGGCAGCGCCATTGGACGCGCGCGCAAGTGTTGCGCCATCCGCTGTTCTGGTCACTGACTCCGGCGCTGATGCTCTTTCCCGCATTCGGGACGGCGTTCTGGTTCCATCAGGTGCACTTCGCGGCGATCAAGGGCTGGAACCACCTGTCGCTTGTGGCGGTCTTTCCACTTGGCACCGTCACATTCGGCGTGTTCACCGTGATCTATGGTTGGGCGATTGACCGGTTTGGCGCGGTGCGGCTGTTGCCGATCTATCTGCTGCCGCTCGTCGCGGGCTTCAGTCTGCATGCCTACGCGCCGACGCTGGGATGGACGGCTGCGGGTGTGATGCTGATGGGAATGGCAGGGGGTGGACAATCCACCATCCTCAACGCCGTCTGGGCAGAGTTTTATGGCACGAGGCATCTGGGCTCGATCAAATCGGCCGTCGCGGCGCTGATGGTGCTTGGATCGGCGCTCGGTCCCGGCGTTACCGGCTGGTTGATTGATCGCGGCGTGGGGTTTGAGACGCAGCTTTACGGTTTCGCACTGTCTTTTGTCTTCGCCATTCTGGTGATGCTGGTGCCGGTCCGGACGGCGCAAATCGCGTTAGCGGCTGCGGCGTAGATAGACATAAAACGCGCCGCTGCCACCGTGCCGCAAATGCGCCTCGGTCACTTGCAGGATCGCAGGACCAAGTGGCGGCTGGCGCAACCAATGCGGCACCTGTTGGCGCAAGACCCCGCTGCGCTGCGGGAAATGGCCAATATTTTGACCCGGCTTGCCTTTACCTGTGATCACCAGCACCAGCCGCAACCCCGCCGCGTGGGCGTTGAGTAGAAACCGGATCAATTCTGGATGCGCCTCCGCCAAGGTCATGCCATGCAAGTCAATCCGCGCGTCGGGCGCCAACCTGCCACGGGTCAGCTTTGCAAAGGCTTTTGCATCCATTTGCAGCGAAGATGGCGCTGCGGTTTGCGGCTTTGGAGCGGCGGGCCGTTCGCCTAAACGGAACGGCATGATTGGCGTGTGTGCAGGTGGTATCACAACAGGTGTCGGGGGCGGTTCCACGGTTACTTCCGGCTTTCGGGGATAGATCTGAGCGTGCATTGGCGTCGTGGTTCGCGCGACGACCTTCCAAAGCGCCTCCTCCTCCGGGCGCAAGCCGCGTCGGCGGGCCATCTACTCCGCCTCCAGCACAGCGAAGGCCCGCTCAATGGGCAACAAAAGAACCATGCGGCCACTGTCCTTGATCGCGCCGGCATTTTCGCCCGCTTGCGCCCCGGTGCCGTAAAAGATGTCAGCGCGCTGCGCGCCTTTGATCGCGCCCCCGGTATCCTGCGCGATCATCAGACGCCGTATCGGCGCGCGGCCATTCTTCTCCAGCCAGATTGGTGCGCCCAACGGGGTGAAGGCCGGATCAACGGCGAGGCTGCGCATGGTGGTGATTGAGCGACCCATCGCACCGATCGGGCCCTTTTCCGGTGGCAAATCCGGCAAGCGACGGAAAAACACAAAAGATGGGTTATGCCGCAACATCGCTGCACCGCGACCGGGGTTAGACCGAACCCATGCCTTGATACCTTGGGCGGAAACATCATGCTCCCCCATGATGCCAAGCCGCACCAATTCCTTACCAACCGAACGATAGGGATGACCGTTGCGGCCACCGTAGCCGACACGCAGCACACCACCATTGGCCAGACGGATTCGCCCGGAGCCCTGAACTTGCAGAAAGAACACCTCCACCCGGTCTTCCAGCCAGACAATCTCCAGCCCGCGACCGCGCAAGGCACCGGAGGTCTCAATAGCGCTGCGGTCCAGCCATTGCTCACCGTCACGCACTTCAGGCGGGCGGGCATAGAGCGGAAAGGAAAAACGCGGGGTCTGCACCAAGGAGCCAGTCAGTTCCGGTTCATAGTATCCGGTGAACAGCGCAGGCGGTTCGCCCACCATCACCGGTCGGAACAGCATTTCGAAAAAGCTGCGCGCGGTGCTTTCTGATTTCATCGCTTGCGGGGCAACGCGACAAATCGGCGTCCAGTCCGGGTCGGTCAGCAACGAACATGTATCGAGGAAAGTCGCAAGTGCCGCGCGATGATCATCCTGCCGCCAGCCGTCCAGATCGGAGAAATCCAGCATCTGCGCCGCAGCGGAACCCATGGTCAGACCCAAAGCCAGCATTGGCACGGCGACCCATGCGAAAAGGCGGGCCGCGACACGCATCAATCCCCGGTGGCAGCCAGCAGCCAGTTCGGGTCGGACGACCCCATCTGGCGCGAAAAGGTCCAGACATCGCGCTGGCGCTTGATCTCGGTCGGGCTGCCTTCGACAACTTCACCGACCTTGTTACGCACCACGGAATTCAACTCCGCGACGAAACGGACCGAAATGTCCCCTTCGCGCGTCGTACTGTCAAACTCTGCATCTTGCAGGACAAGTTCGCGGATGCCGATGAAATTCGCCGTTATCGTCAGCCCTTGGGCTTCGCGAGCAGCGACCGCAGATGAAAAACTCTCATATACATCGGGCGCGAGGAATGGCTTGATCCGCTCCATCTCGCCCTTCTCGAACGCTGTCAGGATCATTTCATAAGCACCCCGCGCGCCGCCCAGAAATTCCCCTACTGAAAAACTCGGCTCTGCGGCTTTCATCGCGGCCAATGCCTTCGCGGCGGAACTGCCTTCATCGACGTGATCCACGATATCGTGATCCGGTCCCCCCTCAATCACCTCAAAGCCTTTGCGAACGCGCGGCTTCTGGTCATCCAGCGGGATCGGCGGTTTTTCAAAACCTTCCCTTGTCCCGAGAACGCTTTTCAGCTTCAGGATCAGGAATACAGCAATTCCAGCCAAAACAAGAAGTTGGATCAACGAAGAGTTCATATCGGCCCTCAGGATATCGGGACTGGTGATCACCCCGAATGGATTTGGGTGTTGGTCTCACACCCGTTCGTTCTTATGTAGGGCGTGAATGGGGCCGAGTCTACCGCCCGACATGCAAAGAAATTGCCGGGAAACCGGGAGAGGAAGCAAAGAGATGTGGCTTTTGCTGGTCTTCATCATCGTTCCGTTGATCGAAATCGGGCTTTTCATCACCGTGGGTGGGTGGCTGACGCTGTGGCCGACGCTGGCAATCGTGATTGCAACCGGTGTCATCGGCACTTTCCTGGTACGCTGGCAAGGCTTGAAGGTGCTGGAAGAATTGCGCGGTTCCATGACGCAGATGCGCGACCCGGTATCCCCGCTGGCGCATGGCGCTTTGATCCTGCTGGCAGGGATTTTACTCCTGACGCCGGGGTTTTTCACCGATGCCATCGGCTTTTTGCTGTTGGTGCCAGCGGTTCGGCGGATGATCATCGCGCATGTCGCTTCGCGCGTCACGATATTCAGCCCGACGGCGCAGCCGAGGTCACCCTACCGCGAAGATAGCGTCATTGATGGTGAATTTTCCGAAATCACACCGGATCAGCCCGTAAACAACCCCGAAAACAAGCGTCCCTCCGGCTGGACGAAGCATTGAGGCCCCCTGTCTGACCTGCTACATAATTCGCAATGATTTTTTGGGAGACAATCAATGACCGAAACAAATGGAGCCGATGCGACCGCCGTCGGCCAGCCAAACGAACAGGTAAAGATGCAGGTTTTGGGGCAGTTCATCCGCGATCTGTCCTTTGAGAACGCTGTCGCACAGCGCGGCCTGCAAGGCGATAATGTTCAGCCAGATACGCAGGTTGCCGTCAGTCTTGATGCCCGCAAACGTTCGGCCGACAACCAGTTCGAGGTGATCACAAAGTTCCGCGTCACCTCCAAGAACAAGGCGAACGATGAGACGCTGTTCATCGTAGAGGTCGATTACGGTGGTATTTTCCACGTTGAAGGTGTGCCGGAAGACCAGTTGCATCCGTTCCTGTTGATCGAATGCCCGCGCATGTTGTTTCCCTATGTGCGCCGCATTATTTCGGACGTGACGCGCGACGGTGGCTTTCCGCCGCTCAACATCGACACCGTTGATTTCCTTGCACTTTATCGCGCAGAAATTGCGCGCCGGATGGAAGAGCAGAAGGCAACCCAGCAGGTTTCCTGAGGCACGATTGTTTAAGATGAAAGGCCGGGCGCTCGGTCCGGTCTTTTTTCTATTGCCGTTTGGTCCAGATTGCCGCAGCGCCCAGCTTTTCGATGAACAGTGCATGGGCCTGCTCCTCAGCTTCGGTCAATCGTGGCGGCAACGGGGTCGGCCGTGGTTGCGCGCGCCATTCAGCATCGCCCCGTGCATCCATCTCAGCTTTTCCCGTTGCGGGTGCCAGCGCGAAATCGGGTTGCCGACCGCCGATCAATTCAAGATAAACCTCCGCCAGGATCTCACTGTCCAGAAGTGCGCCGTGTTTCTCACGTCCGGAGTTGTCGACACCGAAGCGGCGACACAACGCATCAAGAGACGCAGGGGAGCCTGGGAATTTCTGACGGGCAATGGCCAGCGTGTCCAATGCCTGGTTGGCGGGGAGTTTGGGTAAACCTGCTGCGGCAAGTTCGTGGTTCAGGAATTTCATGTCAAAGCTGGCGTTGTGGATCACCAGCTTGTCGTTGCCGATAAAATTCATAAACGCCTGTGCGATGTCGCGAAACAGCGGCTTGTCGCGCAGGAAATCATCGCCCAGTCCATGCACTTCAAAGGCGGCGTTCGGCATCGCGCGCTGCGGGTTGATGTATTGGTGGTAGGTGCGCCCGGTCGGCATGTGGTTGAACAGTTCGACCGCGCCGATTTCAACGATCCGGTCGCCTTCGGTCGGCTCAAACCCCGTTGTTTCCGTATCCAGCACGATTTCACGCATCACGACCCTCGCGGATATAGGCGATCAGGGCGGTCACACAGGCCTCGGCGGAGGGAAG
>NZ_JAKDLJ010000181.1 GCF_030452865.1 Pseudorhodobacter sp. | reverse complement strand
GGTCGAACCAAAAGCGCGCAGTCTGGGTCAGCACCTGGCCTTTGAACGGGATCGCAGCAAGGATGCGGTCAAAGGCCGATATCCGGTCGGATGCGACCAAGATCCGGCGGTTGCCGGGCAGGTCGTAGCAATCGCGGACCTTGCCGAAATAGGGATTTGGAAGCTCTGGTATCCGGGCATGATCAAGGATGCGCGTCAGGTCGGTCATGGGGTCTCCGATCGGTTGCGGTTCTATCAGGCGGGGCGGCGGCAGAGTCAATCTTTGGATCGGGCGGGCCGCGGGATTTTGATCGTTGTTGCGCGGAGCAAGGCGGATGCGTCAGGCAGATTCACGTAGTAGCCGCGGGGGCACCCCCCGGATGCGGTTGCAGCAGGGGGGGGACGTGTCGCGATATCCTGCGTTGACATCAGCACACAGCGGCACATTTTAATGCGCATGAATGCGCCGCATGTCACTAGCCGCTGCGCCTGCTTTCCGGACTGAGGCTGCGATGGGATGCCGGTCTGGATCATCGCGTTTGCGATTGTAACAAGCCGCCGCGCGATTGCGATGATCACCACGCTGTGCGGCTTTCCGCGCGCCTTGAGACGTTTTGCAACAGGCTTCAGAACGGGAGTGTGACAGGCGGCGGGGGGTGCCGCTTGGTGCAGAACATGCCCGCGAGACCTGCGCCGGCCGTCGATAGCTCAGCCGCCTCGCATCGCCCTGCTGTCATATGGCACCGGGGCGAAGCCCATCTTGGCAGTTGCCTCACCGGCTGTCATTCTGCCGGGTCCCGGCATTTCCGTGATCAGCATAGCCAGAGAATCCGGACTGATGCCCGGTCTGGACCGCTGGAGCCGTGCCTTTATCGGCGACGTTTCCTGCTGCGCGATGGCGCTTTCGATCCCGCGTTCGAGTTCACTGACCTGTGCATCCAGCAGATCCCCGGACGGAACAGATCAGGCTCCAAATTATTGATCAGGCTGCGCGTGGACATGATTTGCTGTGTAGTCTAATGCCGCATCACTTTTTTACGCACAAGGTCACAGGAAAATATCACGGGTAAACCTGCTCAAATCAGCGCGAGAATCGGGGCATCGGTTTGCAATTTCTCGTGGCTGCCCCCAAATTGTAGCCATTGACCCTGTGGAGTGTGACATGACCTACACCAAAACCGAAGATGCCGTTGCGCGTCTGACGCCCGAACAGTTTCGCGTGACGCAGCAGAACGGGACAGAGCGGCCGCATACCGGGGAATATGACGATCATTTCGAACCTGGCATCTATGTTGATGTCGTATCGGGTGAGCCGCTTTTCGCCTCGTCGGCCAAGTTTCATTCCGGTTGTGGCTGGCCTTCGTTTGCCAAGCCCATTGCGACCGAAAACGTGACCGAGTTACGCGATGCCAGTCTTGGGATGGTGCGCGTGGAAGTGCGATCCGCCAACGGCGACAGCCATCTCGGCCATGTGTTCAACGATGGACCGCGCGACATGGGCGGGCTGCGCTATTGCATCAATTCCGCGAGCCTTCGCTTTGTGCCGCGTGACGCGATGACCGCCGAAGGCTATGGTGCCTATGTCGATCAAGTGGAGGGCAGGTAGATGACCGAACGTGCAGTTTTGGCCGGAGGTTGCTTTTGGGGTATGCAGGACCTTATCCGCAAGCTGCCGGGGGTGGTGGCAACCCGCGTCGGCTATACCGGCGGCGATGTCGCCAATGCGACCTATCGCAACCACGGCACCCATGCCGAAGGTATCGAGATTGTCTTTGATCCGGCCCTGACCAGTTATCGCAAATTGCTGGAGTTTTTCTTTCAGATACACGACCCGACGACGCCCCTTCGTCAGGGCAATGACCGCGGCACAAGCTATCGGTCTGCGATCTATTATGTTGATGAGGTGCAAAGGCAGGTCGCATTGGAGACGATTGCCGATGTTGACGCCTCCGGCCTCTGGCCCGGCAAGGTGGTGACCGAACTGGAACCTGTCGGCGATTTTTGGCAAGCCGAGCCGGAGCATCAGGACTATCTGCTCCACCGCCCCGATGGCTACACTTGCCATTTCATTCGCCCCGATTGGGTTCTGCCAAAGCGCGAAGCGGCGGAATAATATCCTTGCGGTTGGCACGCATGGACGGGGTTGACCCGTCCGCGAGCAACCGGTCCGCCGCCAAGAAATGTCAGCGGTGAAAATGGTTATGTCCTGCCAGCTCATGTTCCATCGCGAACAAATGTTCCAGCACGCGCGGGGATTGGCGTAGACCGTTATGCTCAAACTCGCTGGTTTGCCACAAGTTTGCGTTGCCAAGCGCCTTTGCGGTCTGCATCGACAATTCGGCATCGACATACATGTCATCAGTGTAAACAGCAGCCCAGACCGGCACCTCATTCGCGGCCAGTCGGGCTTTGTCATAAAGCGGCGCATCCAGCGCCATTTCGGCAAGTGCGTGGGCAGCAGGGCCAAAGGGACGCAGCGCGCGGATATCATCGAACATCCACGGATAGATCATTTCGCCAGTGAACAGCAGCGGGCGTTTATTGGCGTGAAATGCAGGCTGTTCAGTCAAAACCGTTTCCGCCGCCCAGCGGGTGCGCGCGCCGTTCTGGGCATAGATCGCCTCATGGATCGCGGCGAAAAGCGGGTTGTGGTCAAACCCTGTTTCAGCCTGCATTGCCGCAAGGAAACTGTCGGACAAGGCACCATCGTCGCAAAATGCTTCGTCCAGCAGCCAATGGATCGCTTCAAACCCGTTTGACATGCCAAGGTTCATGCCCAGATATTGCAACCGTCGCTCCGTCAGCCGGTCACCATCCGGCAGGCGCACGTCATGGCTGGCAAGATGGTCGGCAAGCCGGTCCACCAAAGCCCGATCTTGCGGATAGCGATTGAAATAGAGCGCGTTCTTATGGGCGACACGCGGATAGGTGTGGCGATAGATATCCGTCGCAGTCGCGTCAATGCCAACCAAGCCGCCGGTCACATAGCAGCCGGTCAACCCCTCAGGTGCGAGCGAAAGATAGCTCAACGTCAGAAACCCGCCATAGCTTTGCCCAAGCGTCGACCAACGCGCGCCTTGATACAGGGTTTTGCGGATAAGCTCACAATCCTTGATGATGCTGTCGGCGCGAAAGCAGGCCAGATACTGCGCGCCGGTTTCCGCATCCATCGCGGCCATCTGACGACCCTGCAATGGGCTGGAGCGTCCGGTGCCGCGTTGATCCAGCAGCAGCACACGAAACCGCTTGGTTGCGACACCAAGCCAACCTGGCCCCTCGTTCGGACGCGGCGATTTACCACCCGGTCCACCTTGCAAGAATACCAGCAGTGGCAGGTTTTCCGCTTCCCGCCCGCGGGCAGTTACTTCGCGCGCGAAAACCTTGATCGTCTCCGCGTCAGGACGGCTCCAGTCCAAAGGGACGGAGACCAGATGATCACGGATCTGATAGCCGGGGATGTGATAGGGAGTCATGGGGTTTACTCATTCTTTGGCGCTATGGAGGCTTCGTCGTAAGGGGCGTGGATTTACCTAGATGTTTTCCTATTTCTTGCCCGGTTTGCCGTCAAACTTCTTATCCAGATCGGTCCAGCAATCAATATAATCATCCTGCAACGGCGCCTCATGCGCGGCAAACTTCGTCAGATGTTGCGGAAAGCGGGTTTCGAACATGAAGGACATGGTGTTGTCCAGCTTGTGCGGCTGCAAATCCGCGTTGCTCGCGCCTTCAAATGCGGTCTTGTCCGGGCCATGCGGCAGCATCATGTTGTGAAGGCTCATCCCTCCCGGCACAAAGCCTTGTGGTTTGGCGTCATATTGGCCGTAAATATTGCCCATGAGTTCCGACATGACGTTCTTGTGATACCACGGCGGGCGGAAGGTGTTTTCTGCCACCGACCAGCGTTCGCGGAACAGCACGAAGTCGATATTCGCGGTGCCTTCAATTCCCGAGGGTGCGGTGAGAACGGTGAAGATAGACGGGTCCGGGTGATCAAACAGGATCGCACCAACCGGGCAATAGGTCGAAAGGTCGTATTTCACCGGCGCGTAATTGCCATGCCATGCCACCACATCCAACGGCGAATGGCCGATATGGGTTTCGTGAAACTGGCCGCACCATTTGACGGTAACGATTGAAGGCACCTCCCGATCTTCAAACGCGGCCACCGGGGTTTTGAAATCGCGCCGGTTCGCCATGCAATTGGCACCAATCGGCCCGCGTCCCGGCAAGGCAAACTTCTGCCCGTAGTTTTCGCAAACAAATCCCCGCGCCGGGCCGTCAATCACTTCCACCCGGTAGACCAACCCACGCGGCAGAAGGGCGATTTCCTGCGGCGCGAGGTCAATCACCCCCAATTCTGTGCAAAACCGCAAGCGGCCCTCTTGCGGGACGACCAAAAGCTCACTGTCGGCGGAATAGAAATAGCTGTCCACCATGCTTTGCGTGACCAGATAGATATGGCTCGCCATTCCCGTTTGGGTGTTCACATCGCCCGCCGTGGTCATCGTGCGCATTCCCGTCAGCCAAGTCAGCGGAGCGTCGGAATGTGGGACCGGATCCCAGCGGTATTGCCCAAGACTGACGACATCAGGATCAATGTTCGGCGCGGATTTCCACAGCGGCAGGTCGATCTTGCTGAATCGATGGGTATGTTTCACCGAAGGTCGGATACGATAGCACCATGTGCGTTCATTCTGGTGGCTGGGGGCGGTGAAAGCCGTGCCGGAAAGCTGTTCGCCATAAAGCCCGTATTCGCATTTCTGGGGGGAGTTCATTCCTTGCGGCAACGCCCCCGGCAGTGCCTCTGTCTCAAAATCATTGCCAAAGCCCGGCATGTATCCGGGGGTGGTGCCAACCGGGCTGGTGGCGGATTGCAAAGGGTTTGTGGCAGTCATGGCCTCGGCTCCTTCAAGGGATGTATTTCGGATAGTAGTTGAAAATGCAGCCGGTAGGTATTTTTTGGATGCCGTAAATATTGATCCGCGCGAACGGGCGCTCGGCGTGGATTGGGATGCTACCGCATATTGTAATTTTTCCCAATATCAGACCATAGTGGCGGCGAATGAACGTGGGAAAATCCCATAGATACGGGCCAACGGGGAGCGGTGTGTTGATCAATCGGAGACAGATTCTGGCGGTATTGGGAGCGGCCCTGTTTGTGGGCTTTCCCGCAACGACCGCGTTCGCGCAGGAAGTTACGTTGCGGCTTCATCAATTCCTGCCAGCGCAGGCCAATGTGCCAAAGCTGATTCTGGATGTCTGGGCCGATAATGTGGAAAAGGATTCCGGTGGTCGCATCAAGGTGGATCGTTTCCCCTCGATGCAGCTTGGCGGCGCGCCGCCGGAACTGATGGATCAGGTGATTGATGGCGTTGCCGATGTGGTCTGGACGGTTGTGGGCTACACCCCCGGTCGTTTTCCGTCGACGGAGGTGTTTGAACTGCCCTTTATGGTATCGAACTCCCGCGCCGCCTCCTATGCCTACTGGAAGATGTTTGATGAGCATATGAAGGACACCGAATTCAAGGATGTGCATATCCTTGGCACATGGGTCCATGGTCCCGGTCTCTTTCACACCGCCGATCCGGTGGAAAAGCCCGCCGACCTCCAAGGCATGAAAATTCGCGGTGCATCGCGCATGGTCAACAAACTGCTGGAAGCACTCGGGGCGGAGCCTGTCGGCATGCCGGTGCCTGCGATCCCGGAAGCGCTGTCCAAAGGCGTGATTGATGGCACCACGATCCCGTGGGAGGTGACGGAATCGCTGAAGGTGCCGGAACTGGTGCATAATCACACCGAATTTGAAGGCCCGGCGCTGTATGATGTCACCTTCGTTCTGGCGATGAACAAAGGCGTTTATGACGGCTTGCCCGATGACCTGAAAGCGGTAATCGACAAGAATTCCGGGCTTGATTTCTCGGTCTTTGCCGGTGGCACACAAGCGGATGCTGACGGTCCGGCGCGGCAAATCGCGGTGGACCTTGGCAATAATATCATCACCATCAGCAAGGACGACGCCGAAGCGAACTGGTTGCCGCTGGTGCAGCCGATCTATGCCGAATGGGTGGCGGACATGAAGACCAAAGGCATCGACGGCCAGGCCTTGATTGATGAGGCGCGCAGCCTGATGGCGGAATATGAAGCCGCGCATTGAGCCATGAGGAAGCCGAGGACGCAGGTGAACGCTCTTTGCGGCCCCGTGCCGCTTGCGAAACAACGCTTCGATGTATGAGTTTTTCCTGAAACTGTCGCGGGGTTTTGCCTGGCTCGGTGGGCTGATGCTGACGGCGCTGGTGTTGTTGACCTGCCTTTCCGTGCTTGGGCGCAAAGCCAATGAGGTGCTGCATGGCATGGTTGCGGATGGCATCGCGCCGGGGCTGGCGCGGTGGTTGCTGGAGGCCGATATTGGTGCTGTCAAAGGCGATTTTGAGCTGATCGAGGCCGGGATCGCGTTTTCGATCTTTGCCTTTCTGCCGCTCTGCCAAATCACCAACGGTCATGCCTCCGTCGATGTGTTCACTGCAAAACTGTCCCCCCGCAGCAATCGCATTTTGCGCGCTGTGACCGAGACCGTCTTTGCCGTCGTTCTGGTGCTGATCGCGGTGCAGCTGGCGGCGGGCATGCTGAGCAAACTGCATTCCGGGCAGACCACGTTCTTGTTGCAATTCCCGGTCTGGTGGTCCTATGCGCTCAGCCTGACGGGTGCTGTCGCGGCGGCGGTGGTCGCGGTCTATATGGCGATGATGCGCATTGGTGAAATGCTGACCGGCCGCGATATTCTGCCTGCCGATCCGGGGGCCGGGGCGTGAGCGATCTCATGATCGGCGTCTGGTCATTTCCCGCGCTACTGCTGCTGATCTTTCTGCGTGTGCCGATTGGCCTTGCGATGTTTGTCGCGGGGCTTGGCGGCATGATATTGGTCGGCGGCGGGCCAACGGTTGCCTTGGCGCGGTTGAAATCGGAAACCTTCACCACCTTTTCCAGCTACTCGCTGTCTATCGTGCCGATGTTCCTGTTGATGGGCCAATTTGCCACGCTCGGCGGCATGTCGCAG